>DAOUQU010000188.1 GCA_030625445.1 Gammaproteobacteria bacterium | reverse complement strand
ACAGCCGTTCTGCGCACCCTTCTCGCGTAAAATCGTTGTCAGACGGCGGGTATCGATATTGGCGATCGCCACGATGTTGTGGCGCTTCAGATAATCCTGCAGCGACTCCTGACTACGCCAGTTGCTGGCTGTCATCGGCAGGTCACGGATAATCAGACCTGCGGCGTGAATAGCCGAGGACTCTTCGTCTTCATTATTGATGCCGGTGTTGCCAATATGCGGATAGGTCAGGGTGACGAGTTGTCGCCGATAGGAGGGGTCGGTCAGAATCTCCTGATAGCCTGTCATCGAAGTATTGAATACCACTTCGCCCACGGATTCCCCGTCGGAGCCAATCGATTCGCCACGAAACAGACTGCCATCTTCCAGAACCAGAAGTGCGGAGTTATTCACCAGCCATCCTCTTAAAACAGGCACACAAAAAACGGGGCCCTATTAATCCGCCCCGTAAAAAACCCAAATGGGTAAACTGATGGAATTTTACGTTAGTTACCCCTCATTCGGCAAGAGATATTACCCTGAAAAACAGGACAAACTCAATCCTAAAACTTAAAACCTAACAACCTAAAACTTTACAAACTTCTTCTCACCCACTGGATCAACTGCGGCGCCTGCATTGCTCCCGCCTGTCGCGCCACCTCTTTGCCTCCCTTGAAGATTGCGAGTGTAGGAATACTGCGGATACCGAACTGCGCCGCAAGATTCTGATTCTTCTCGGTATCGACTTTCAGCAGGCGCACCTGCGGCTCCAACTCGATGGCCGCCTGCGCAAACATCGGCGCCATCATTTTGCAGGGACCACACCACTCAGCCCAGAAATCGACCAGCAGCGGTACATCCGAACGGCTGATTTGACGCTGAAAAGCAGCCTCATCAACTTCCAACGGTTTTCCCTGAAACAACGGCTGGCTGCATTTCCCGCATTTGGGATGATCACTCAGGCGGGCTGCCGGGATGCGATTGATTCCCTGGCAGTGCGGGCAAACGATGTGAATTTGATCAGACATGGGATGAACTCAATGATTTCCAATGAAACAGATATGGGGTTTCTGCAGCTACATTTCAATCCAGAAGATCGGTTAACAGCAGAGCAAAAAAAAACCTCTCCAGAAGGAGAGGTTTTTTATCCCATCACTGCCTGATCAGGCAAGTAGAGGAATGATCATCAGTGCAACGATATTGATGATCTTGATCAGCGGGTTGACCGCAGGACCTGCGGTATCCTTGTAGGGGTCGCCTACAGTGTCACCGGTTACCGCCGCCTTGTGAGCATCGGAACCTTTACCGCCGTGATTGCCATCTTCGATGTATTTCTTGGCGTTATCCCATGCACCACCGCCGGTGGTCATGGAGATCGCGACAAACAGGCCGGTGATGATAGAACCCAGCAACAAGCCGCCAAGCGCCTCAGGCCCCAGCAACAGACCAACAGCTACAGGCACCATAATCGGCAGCAGCGAGGGAATAATCATCTCCTTGATGGCCGCCTTGGTCAACATATCGACCGCTTTAGAGTAATCAGGCTTCTCGGTGTAATCCATGATGCCAGGTTTCTCCCGGAACTGACGACGCACCTCGTTGACGATGCCGCCGGCCGCACGACCGACCGCTTCCATCGCCATGGCGCCAAACAGATAGGGAACCAGGCCGCCAAGAAAGAGACCGATGATGACCATGTGGTTGGAGAGATTAAAAGACGCCTGGATCCCTGCCGCCTCGAGACCATGGGTATAGTCGGCAAACAGCACCAGCGCCGCCAGTCCCGCCGAGCCGATTGCATAACCCTTGGTGACCGCCTTGGTGGTGTTGCCGACAGCATCCAGCGGATCAGTGATCGCGCGCACACTCTCATCCATATTGGCCATCTCAGCAATGCCACCGGCATTGTCGGTAATCGGGCCATAGGCATCGAGCGCAACGATGATGCCGGTCATGGAGAGCATCGCAGTCGCAGCAATGGCAATGCCGTAGAGCCCCGCCAATTCGTAGGCACCCCAGATCGAAAGACACACCATCAGTACAGGCAGCGCCGTTGATTTCATCGCCACGCCCAGCCCGGCAATGACGTTGGTGCCGTCACCGGTGGTGGATGCTTCCGCGATATGGCGCACCGGAGAGTACTCGGTGCTGGTGTAGTACTCGGTGATGACAACCATCGCGCCGGTCAATGCCAGGCCAATCAATGCAGAACCGAACAATGCCATGGTGGGATAAGTTGTATCGCCGATCATCACCCCTGTATCACCGATAAGCCACGCTGTCACTCCGTAGAAACCTGCAGCCGACAGAACACCGGCGACAATCAGGCCGCGATAGAGCGCGCCCATGATGTTGGTGCTGCCTTCAGGCAATTTCACCATGTAGAGGCCGATAATCGAGGCGATAATAGAGACAGCGCCCAGCATCAATGGATAGATGACTGCTGTTGTGCCAGCATCTTTCATCATCAGGAATCCCAACAGCATGGTCGCAACCACGGTCACTGCATAGGTTTCAAACAAATCCGCAGCCATACCGGCGCAGTCGCCGACATTGTCACCGACATTATCGGCGATAACGGCCGGGTTGCGAGGGTCATCCTCGGGAATGCCGGCTTCGACCTTGCCGACGATATCTGCGCCAACATCGGCTCCCTTGGTAAAGATACCACCACCGAGCCGGGCGAAAATAGAGATCAGTGAACCGCCGAATGCGAGTCCAACCAGGGAGTGCAATGCTACAAGATCATCGACACCCATCATCTTCAGGGCGGCGTAGTAGCCTGCAACCCCGAGAAGCGCCAGACCAACCACCAGCATCCCGGTGATGGCTCCACCGCGAAAGGCGATATCCATTGCCGGCGACATGCCGGATTTTGCAGCTTCGGCCGTGCGGCTGTTGGCTCGCACCGAGATGTTCATGCCAATAAACCCGGTGGCTCCGGAGAGGATGGCGCCAATGGCGAAACCGACGGCCATGTAGGTGCCAAGAAAATAGTAGATAACAGCCAGCAAAATAACGCCAACCACACTGATGGCCGTGTATTGACGCTTCAGGTAGGCAGCTGCGCCCTCCTGCACTGCCAGTGAAATGGCCTGCATCTCGCCAGAACCCTGCGGCTTGGCCAGCAACCAGCGGATCGATATTCCGCCGTAGATCAAAGCCACCACTGCGGCGGCCAGGATAATCATTAATTCTGTAGTCATGTGAAACTCCTGTTTTTAGAGGTATCGGGATGCTACTCTCCTTATCCCCTGCAGTGAAATAAGTATGCATAACGCCAAACATAAGAAAATCCTATTCATCGATTTGATTTACCTCAATGCCATCTTTGGCGTATTATGTATCTTTATGATAAATATCAATCAAAACAGAAGAGATTTGGAGGAGACACATGTCATTTATTCGTAACCTGCTCGCCCTTGTCGGCGTCATTGCCATTGCCAGCGGCATCTTTTTCTACGGAAAAGTTGCCCCGGAAATTGCCGCATTCAAGCAACTGGACCCCGGCGCCAAGGATGTCTATCTCACCATGTGGAAGAAACTCAAGGAGACAGGAAATTCTGCAGACGCCAGCATCTGGAAGTTCCCGCTTGAAGAGGACGTCAGCTGGGAAGACGCTGAAGAGGCGATGGCATCGGTCGCCAACGAGCATAACATCAAGAATGTCGGTGAGCTGCCGCTCTCGGAGCAGGTCAAAATCATGACCGGTGAAGAGCAGCGTTTTTTGAAGATCTATCAATATTGCGATCCGCTCATCGCCAAGCAGATGGTGGATCACAGCGATGCCTTTGCCGCATTTCTCCCCTGCCGCATCTCCATGGTCGAGGACAAAGAGGGCAAGT
>DAOUQU010000192.1 GCA_030625445.1 Gammaproteobacteria bacterium | reverse complement strand
TTTCCGCACCGGTGCAACGTGAAACCCGCCCGGGACGCTCTGTCAATAGAGAGAGGAGCGCGCGCTGATGAACACAGGAAAATTACGTTTGATCGGAATTGCCGCAGTCGTCATTCTGGTCGCTATCATGATGACGGCATTCACTGTTGACCAGCGTGAACTGGCGATCAAGAAGCGTCTGGGTAAGATTGTGACAAGCAGTTATGAGCCCGGGCTGCATTTCAGAATTCCGTTTGTTGAAGAGATTATCCGTTTTGACGGCCGTCTGCAGACACTGGATGCCCCGGCAAAAGAGTATCAAACCAAGGAGAAGAAATTCGTTGTTGTCGACTCTTTTGTCAAATGGCGGATCAAAGACGCAGAGCGCTACTATTTGTCAACAAATGGTGATCTGCTCAATGCTTCACGGCTGTTGTCGGCGCGTGTGAATACCGCATCCCGTGACGAGTTTGCAAAACATCCGATTCAGGATGCGATCTCAGAGCAGCGCAAAACCATCATGGCAGTGATAGCCGAAAATGTGGCGGCGAATTCGTCTGAGCTGGGTATCGAAATCATCGATGTGCGTGTCAAAAAGATCGATTTTCCAAAGAAGCTCAGTGAAGCCGTCTTCCGTCGTATGCGTACAGAGCGGGAGCGTCGCGCCAAGGAGCTGCGTGCTGAAGGCAAGGAGGCGGCATCACGCATCCATGCGGGTGCAGATCGCGCGAAGATCGAGATCCTCGCAAATGCCTACCGCGAAGCTGAAATCGTGCGTGGTGAGGGTGATGCCAAATCAGCCGAAACCTATGCGTCGGCTTTCAACCAGGATGCCGAGTTCTACGCATTCTGGCGCAGCCTGCAATCCTATCTGAAGGCGTTCGACAAAGGCGGAGACATCATGATGTTGAAACCGGATTCGTCATTTTTGCGCTACCTGAACCAGCCAAAGTAACTGTCTGAGAGCGGGCTATGACGGATCTTTTTGCCGCTTTGGCGCTGGTGCTGGTGATAGAGGGAATATTGCCGCTGCTCTCTCCCGGCGGTTATCGCTCTGCGCTGGAGGTCATGCTGCAGCAGGATGACCAGATGCTGCGCAAGATTGCAGTCGCCAGTATCCTTGCCGGTTTGCTGCTGCTCTATATCGTGAAATCATGAGTCGTCACCATGAGTCAAAATAACACCTGGCTGTTACCCGAAGGGATCGAAGAACTGCTGCCTCCCGAGGCGGCGCAGGTCGAGGCGCTGCGCCGCAGACTGCTCGATCTCTATCAGACGTGGGGCTATGAGCTGGTGATGACCCCCTTCATCGAGTATCTTGATTCTCTGCTGACAGGAACGGGCAGTGATCTCGATGTGCATACTTTCAAGCTGACCGACCAGGTTTCCGGCCGCATGATGGGAGTGCGCGCAGATATTACTCCGCAGGTGGCGCGCATCGATGCGCACAAGCTGCGCCGCGATACGCCAACGCGTCTCTGTTATATGGGAAGCGTGCTGCGCACCCGTTCCAAGCACTTTGGCGGCACTCGCAATCCGCTGCAGGTCGGTGCTGAGCTGTTCGGTCATGACGGCATCGCCAGCGATGTGGAGATACTGCTGCTGATGCTGGAGACCATCAGGGCGGCCGGCGTCAGGCAGCTGCATGTTGATCTTGGCCATGTCGGCATCTATCGGGCCCTGGTCAAACAGACCGGGCTTGATCATGAGCAGGAGATGGCGCTGTTTGAAGCGTTGCAGCGCAAGGCGATCCCGGAGATCAAAGCGTTAATAGCCGCTTTTGATCTCAGCGGCAGCGATGCTGCCATGCTCAATGCACTGGCGCAGTTGAACGGCGATGAGAGAGTACTCGACAGGGCGCGCGAGCTGCTCTCTGCGGCGTCTGCAGAAGTTCATGAAGCGCTCGACTATCTGCAGCAGGTTGCCGTACAGGTACGGCGCCGGGTTCCGGAACTCTCCATCCATTACGATCTGGCGGAACTGCGCGCCTACCATTATCAGACTGGTGTTGTGTTTGCCGCTTTCACACCGGGAAGCGGCACCGAAATCGCCCGCGGCGGACGCTACAATGATGTTGGCAAGGCCTTTGGAAGAGCGCGTCCCGCTACAGGCTTCAGCGCTTATCTGAAAGTACTGGCGCGTGTTGCTGAAGAGCAGCAACCACCACGTAGAGAGGCGATTCTTGCTCCCTGGAGTGATGATGCCGAGCTGTTGTCCCTGGTGGAGCAGCTGCGAAATGAAGGCAAATGCGTCATCTGGGAGTTGCCCGGACAGCAGGGTGATGCGGAGCAGATGCAGTGCGTCTCGGTGATACGCCATAGCGACAAAGGCTGGGTTGTCGAAAGTTTAGAGTAACAGGGGTATTTGCAAAATTCCGTCATTCCGGCATGCTTTTAGCCGGAATCAACTTCTCTTGATCTGTAAATGGTTGATTCTATAGATTCCGGCTTTCGCCGGAATGACGTATATCGGAATTATGCAAGCACCTCACAGTTAATTAATCTGCATCAGTTGAGTTAACAGGCTGATGCAACCAATAAAACCACTCATTCGAGATTTGAAAGATGGGAAAAAATGTAGTCGTCATCGGTACCCAGTGGGGTGATGAAGGTAAAGGCAAGATCGTTGATCTGCTGACCGAAAAAGCTTCGGCAGTGGTGCGTTTTCAGGGTGGGCATAACGCCGGCCACACGCTGGTGATCGACGGTAAACAGACGGTTCTGCACCTGATCCCCTCCGGTGTGCTGCGCGAAGATGTGCTCTGTCTGATCGGCAACGGCGTGGTGTTGTCGCCTGCAGCACTGCTGAAAGAGCTGGCCGAACTGGACGAGGCGGGCGTCTCTGCGCGTGACCGTATCAGGATCAGTGAATCCTGCCCGTTGATTCTGCCGTACCACATCGCACTGGACAATGCGCGTGAAGTCGCACGCGGCAACAAGGCGATTGGCACCACCGGACGCGGCATTGGCCCTGCGTATGAGGACAAGGTCTCAAGACGCGGCCTGCGCCTGGGAGAGCTGGTCGATGAAGCGCACTTCAAAGAGCGCCTGGCCGAGGTGATGGAGTATCACAACTTTGCGCTGCAGCACTACTACAAGGCTGATACCGTTGACTACCAGGCTGTACTCGACGAGATACTGGAGCAGCGTGAAACCCTGGTCTCCATGATTGGTGATGTTCCGGGTATCCTGCACCAGATGCGCCGTGATGGCAAAAGCATCATGTTCGAGGGAGCACAGGGCGCGCTGCTGGATATTGATCACGGCACCTATCCCTATGTCACCTCATCCACCACGACAGCCGGCGGTGCGGCGAGTGGCGCAGGTGTCGGCCCTGCTGATCTTGATTATATCCTGGGCATCGTCAAGGCCTACACTACGCGTGTTGGTTCAGGGCCATTCCCGACAGAGTTGTTTGATGACGACGGTAAATACCTCGGAGAAAAAGGCCACGAGTTTGGCGCCACCACCGGGCGTCAGCGCCGCTGCGGATGGCTCGACACCGTTGCATTGCGCCGCTCTCTTCAAGTGTGTAGCGTCACCGGTATCTGCATCACCAAACTTGATGTGCTCGATGGTATGGAGCGGATCAAGATCTGCGTCTCCTACGATCTGAACGGTGAAGAGGTGGATATCCCACCGGTCGGCGCTGATCTTTTTGGGCAGTGCAAACCCAACTATATCGAAATGCCGGGCTGGAGCGAATCGACAGTTGGAACGCAATCCTACGATGATCTGCCGCAAGCCGCGAAAGACTACTTGCGCAAGGTCGAAGAGCTGTGTGAAACTCCGATAGACATCATCTCAACCGGACCGGACCGCAAAGAGAC
>DAOUQU010000078.1 GCA_030625445.1 Gammaproteobacteria bacterium | reverse complement strand
ATGCGCCCTTTCTCCCATGGAGAGTTTATCCATTTCCCTCTGGCGATGGCCTGAAAGAAGGGTGACCCCTCGGAGAAGTCATGCACGGCGCCTCTGAGTTCCAGGTGAAGTTTGTTGCCCTTCAGGATGCGATGAGTGCCGTCTTTACGGGTGCGCGTCCAGCTGATCCCGAGGATCAGCGGCATGGCTCTGCCATGCTCCTCCGCGATATCATACTCCTCATGTTTGAGCGTCAGGTAGCGCGTCTCCAGCCAGTCACGAGGGCGGATTTTGGTCATGCGAATCCCCAGCCTGCCGGTGTTTCGATCGCTGGTATCGGTTTCGACTGTTTCGATCTGCGCCATAAAACTAAACCACTCCCTGGTCGGATTTTCAAGCGGGATAGAGTAGAGGAACTCCAGGCTGACGCCGAGAAGCGTTTCATACCTGATCCTGCTTTTATACCGGTGTCCGTGACTGTTGACATATCGGTCTTCAAGACTTGAACTGACTCGAGGCCCTCCATCTGTGGTGGCGCCAACGCCAAAGCCTATGACGTATTTTTTCGCTGGTGTCAAGGTAACATCGAGATCAACGATGCGTTGCTGCTCGTCGTGGTGCTCCCTGATGACGGCAGATTCAAAATAACCGCTGTCATTGAGCGCTTGCTGGAATTCAAACACCTTGTCACTGGAGTAGAGGTCTCCCGCCGTGATGGTCACCAGGCGATCCAGCAGATGCTGCTGGAGAAAGTCGCTGCTGATGCTGATATCGCCAAAACGATAGCGCGATCCGCTGATCATTGTCAGCTCGATGTCGGCGCTGTGATTCTCCGGGTCGACCAGCAGCTGATGCCTGGAGAGTTCGGCATCAAAGTAACCACGTTCCAGAGCAAGTGTTTGTATGGCATCTTTTGTCTTTGTGTAGTTGCCGTGATTGAGGATCTCTCCTTTGGCAACGGGCAGCTCGTTGAGCAGCTCTTTGAAGTAACTATCCCTGGCCGCATCCTGCTCGAAATCGATATTGATCTGCTTGATGCGTACAGGCTTGCCTGGGGTGATGTCGAAAGTGATGCTCCAGCACTCTGCGCCATGCTGAAGCTCTCCGGATTTGATGGTTGCGTCGTAGAACCCCAGCGCCTGCAGCGCCTGGGTAATCTCTCCGGCTGCGTCTTCCCTGGCTGCCTGCAGGCGCCACTCAGGCGCCTCGCAGTCACGTTGAGTGAGGGTGAGATGCTGGCGAATGTTCTCCTCGAGTGGCTCATCCACGCCATTGATCGTGATCTTGTCATCACTGAGAGCAATTTTGCTGACGATGGAGAGAGAGAGGATGATAAAGAGAGTTCCAAGCCACTGTTTTATTGAAATTTTCATCTTTTACGGGCTTGGTTAATGAGTGTGTGCAATAAGGCACATAAAATTAGCAAGTAATTTGTATATATTTTAACATGATTATCATTTGAAGACAGTGTTTCAAGGAAGCTCTGAAGTCGCTACGCGCCTTGTCCAGAGCATTCCTGCAAGTTTTTCTACGGGGGAAAAGTTATCTATTAATGGTTTTCAATGGACATCCGGATTGCCCTTCCTCCGAACCCCTATCCCATGGACTTATTTCGAGGTTCCTTAAGCTACTCTCATGCTAACATTATCACCCATATTCTATGGTTCCGGGAGTAACAGGTGAGACAACTCTATACACTGTTAATCTATCTGTTATCGCCGCTGCTGGTGATGCGATTGTGGCTGCGCGGGCGAAAAAATCCCGGTTACAGAGAGCGTATCGGCGAACGTTTTGGTTTTATTTCGCAGCAGACACCACGACAATGCATCTGGATACATGCAGTCTCAGTTGGTGAATCCCAGGCAACCCAACCGCTGGTTCGCTGGTTAAAGGAGCAGTTTCCGGATACTGCAATAGTTATCTCCACTACCACGCCAACGGGTGCTGACAGGGTCAGGGAGATGTATCAGCAGGAGGTGACGCATCTCTATTTTCCGTTTGACATGCCTGGTGCTGTCAATCGTGTGCTGGATCGGCTGCGTCCACAGATCCTGATCATCATGGAGACCGAGATATGGCCCAACCTGCTGCATATTTGTAAACGTAGCGCACTCCCCGTGGTGCTGGCTAATGCGCGTCTGTCAGCCGATTCAGCGAAGGGCTATCAGCGTGTTGCAGGGATGACGCGTGAAGCGCTGCAGGGCTTTAGTGCTATTGCGGTACAGAACCCGGCTGATGCGCAGCGATTTATTGATCTAGGAGCAGAGAAACAGGATGTTCACATGTGCGGCAGCATCAAGTTTGATGTGCGCATTCCGGCCAGCGTCCGTGAACAGGGCGCATTGTTAAAAGCGGCCTGCGGCGCAGAGCGTCCGGTGTGGATTGCCGCCAGCACCCATGCCGGTGAAGATGAAATCGCAATACGCACTCATCAGCAGCTCATGAAACGCTATCCGAATGCACTGCTTATTTTGACTCCCCGTCATCCCGAACGTTTCGAAAGTGTGGCATCCATGATTGAAAAGTCAGGTCTCTCCTGGTCCAGACGCTCGGAGATCCCGGTGAGTAAACCCGGAATATCCGTCTATCTTGGAGATAGCATGGGCGAGCTGACAGTTTTTTACGCTGCGTCTGACATCGCCTTTGTCGGCGGCAGCCTGGCATCGACCGGTGGCCATAACGTTCTCGAGCCTGCTTCACTGGGCTTGCCGGTGATCGTGGGCCCGCACATGACGAATTTTTTGTCGATTACGGCACTCTTGCAGGAAGCTGGAGCATTGCAACAGGTTGAAGATGAGACGGCCCTGCTGCATATGCTTGAGCAAATCTTTGATGATGCCGATATGCGCCATGCGATGGGGCAGTCGGGAATCGACGTGGTGCAGGCCAATCAGGGAGCACTGGATTGTGTTTCCGGAGTTGTCAGTAATTTGATGCGGGGCAAAGCGTGAAGCTGCTTCTATTCTCCTGGCTGTATAAAACAGTGGTGAGTACGATCATGCTCACTTGCCGGGTGAAATACTTGGGCAAGGAGATTGAAGAACAGCTAAAAGAGCAGGGACAAACCTGGATTTATGCCGCCTGGCATGAAAATACCGCCATGACGGCGTGGTTCATCCGCAATGAAAATGTTGCAATGATGGCGAGTGACAGCAAGGATGGAGAACTCATTGCCAGGGGCATCAGCCTTTTTGGCAATATTCCGGTGCGTGGTTCAGCATCAAAAGGCGGAGCGAAAGCGGTCAAGGCGATGGTGAAATTGCTGAAACAGGGCCACTCTGCGGCAATTACACCAGATGGTCCACGCGGTCCTGTGCGTCAACTGCAGAAAGGGGTGCTCTATATCAGCCTGATGTCAGGAAGCCCGATTGTTGCGGCACATATCGCGGCCAACCGGGAGTGGGTCTTTCCCTCCTGGGACAAGCACCGGCTTCCCAAGCCGTTCAGCAAAGTGGTGGTCTCCTACAGCGGCCCCTATTTTATAGACAGAAACAAGCTCAAACAGAATGAAACTGCCGTTGCCGCAGAAGTTCAGCAGTTGATGCAGCAGAATGTGGAGAGGGTGGAGCGGGAGCTATCGTAGGATGTACCACTCGTTCCCACGCTCCTGCGTGGGAATGCAGAAGTTTGCAGTCAATCGATCAAAAAATAAAAGCTTCCGCAGCCGGTGCATTCTCCAGCGGAGCAATCTCTGTTTCAAACAGGTTTTCACGCCGAAAGGCATCTTCACGCACGCGTGTGATCAGCTGAGCTGTTGCAGCAGGGCCGACGCCAACGATCTGAAACAGACGCCCGCCAACGGCCAGCATCTTTTCAAAATAGTCACTGACGGCAGGGAGGCCGCCGGTAACTGCTATGACATCAAATTTTTGATCCGGCGTGGTGTCAAACACATCACCAACCAGCAGATTGACATCACTGATGCCGATAGTTTCCAAGTGCTGCTGCGCCTGCTGAGAGAGCTGCTCATGAATCTCGATGGAGGTGACCTTGTCGCTTAGCCAGTCGAGACACGCGGTCATGTAGCCGCTGCCCGTACCGACTTCAAGAACCTTGTCGCCCGGCTTGATCTGCAATGCCTGCAGCAAACGCGCCTCGACTTTCGGCTCCATCATCTGCTGACCAGCGGCAAGCGGCACCTGAATATCGGCAAAAGCGAGTCTCTTGTAGTTGTCCGCTACAAAATGCTCGCGAGGTATCTGTTTCATAATATTCAACACACCATCATCCGACACATTCCACGGACGAATCTGCTGCTCGATCATGTTAAATCTGGCCTGTTCCTGATTCATGGTTTAGCGCCTCACAATTGCCTTGAACTTCATTATTGCGTGAAGGTTAAGCGCTTGCAGAGAGATGGTCAACAGGAATGCAAGAAAAAAACCTGGCAGCCCAGCGCATCTGATGCAACCACTCGTTCCCACGCTCCTGCGTGGTAACGCATACTTGACTTTAAATACACCAGTGTATGCGTTACCACCGGGGACGGTGGGAGCAAGAGTATCCGAGATTATCTTATTTCATCATTTGCACAGTGATACACTGAACCCACTCGTTCCCACGCTCCCGCGTGGTAACGCATACAGGAGTACAAAATGGGCAGGAGCCGCTATAAAATCACCAACCCAAGATTACCTCATTTCATCAGTTGTACCGTGTTGCATTGGATTCCGGTCTTCACACGTCCTTCTACGATTAATATATTGTTGAATTCCTTAGATTACCTGATGGCTGATGGATTAAGAGTTTATGCCTTTGTTATCCTGGAAAATCACCTGCACATGGTTGTACAAAGCAATCAATTGGATAGAGACATAGCGCGTTTCAAGTCCTTTACCGCCAAACAATTGATCCGTTATCTGGATGAAAATAACGTCAAGCCGATCCTGGAGCAGTTGGCTTTCTATAAAAAAGCCCACAAGCACGATAGGAGTTATCAATTTTGGCAAGAGGGCTGTCATCCAGAGTGGATACAGAATCAATTGATGATGCAGCAGAAGGTAGAATATATACATCAGAATCCGGTTAAACGAGGTTATGTGGATGATGCTGTACACTGGCGATACTCCAGTGCCAGAAACTACGCAGGGCAGACGGGATTGCTGGATGTTTGTACGTTATGGTGAGGTGGGTATGCATTCCCACGCGGGAGCGTGGGAACGAGGAAAAGATGTAAATCGTATTCTCAATGATTGTTAGAGGAGAAGATCATGGTTACCAAAGTTATGAAAATAGGGATTATTTCCAGAGACGACTACGCCAAAAGGACCATCGCCATCGCGAAAGGAAAATATAAGCCCCGTAAGGATGAACCTAAAATATGGTTCGAGTCATTAAAGTCGATGTCTCAGGTTCTGAGCAGAGAAAATCAGGATTTATTAAAAATGATCATTGAACATAAACCAGGCTCCCTCTCTGAACTTGAAAAACTTAGCCACAGGAAAAAATCGAATCTTTCCAGAACACTGAAAACGCTGGAGAGGTATGGGATTGTCGAACTTCCCAGGGAAGAAGGAAAGTTGGTTCCAAGGGTAAAGGCGACAGACTTTAAAGTTGAATTTGGCCTGCATTACAGCAGACCACTTCTAAATGACCTTGAAAGTGCTTCAGCATGACTGCTATACCGCTTAAACCTGATGACCTTTACACAAGCTGTCATCCTGATGCGATTCCCTATGCGCTGACTTCCGATGCTGCAGCCACCCGGGCCGTCGTTCCCGGACAGCAGCGTGCACTCGAGGCAATCGAGTTCGGCATCGGCATGCATCGTGATAACTATAACCTCTATGTTGCCGGTTCCAACGGGCTTGGCAAGCACGCCCTCGTCAACCGTCTGCTCAAGCAACTCGCGGCAGACCAGGAGACACCGCCCGACTGGTGTTATGTCAATAATCCCGAGGGTTTCTATGAACCCAATGCACTCAAATTGCCGGCTGGAATGGGACAGCAGCTGCGCCAGGACATGAGCCGGCTGATCAGTGATCTCTCCATTGCTGTTCCGGCAGCCTTTGAGAGTGACGAGTATCGACGCCGTGTGCAACACATCGAGGATCAGGGCGAAGAGAAAAAGGAGAACATACTTGGTGAACTTGCAGATCGTGCATTGGGTCAGGGTGTGCTGCTGACGCGCACAGAATCCGGGTATACGCTCTCTCCGACAAACAGTGACCAACCCATGGAAGCAGATGAGTTCAGGCAGCTGCGCCAGGTCGAACAGGATCGTATCGAGGCATTGATCGATGAGCTGAAACAGGAGTTGAAAGCCGTCCTGTTGAAAATTCCAGCATGGGCGAAAGAGGCTATGGAACAGCTCAGGGAGCTCAACAAGTTGCTGGCGAATAGCACCGTCGATCAGTTTTTCCCCGAGCTGCTGAAAAAATATGCGGCCTTGCCAGAAGTCACAGCTTACCTGGACTCTGTACATGACGACGTCGTTGCAAATATTGAGGATTTTCTGCCGGACGAATCTGTCCAAACAGGGGCCGAGATCCGTCAACAGCCCGCTTCAGCTGAACTGCAGCGATTCGAAGTCAATGTGCTGGTGGACAACAGTCAGCTGCAGGGGGCTCCTGTCATATACGAGGACAACCCGACCTATAACAACCTGGCGGGAAAAATTGAACATATTGCAGAGTATGGAACCCTGATCACAAACTTTTCGTTGATCAAGCCGGGTGCGCTGCACAGGGCCAATGGCGGCTACCTGATTCTGGATGCGGACAAGATGCTCAACCAGGATTTTGCCTGGGAACTACTGAAGCGTGCGCTCTATGCAAAAGAGATTCGCATCGAGACTCTGGAACACGCACTGAGCCTGGTGAATACCATCTCCCTTGAAGCGGAGACCATCCCGCTCGATATCAAGGTGATCCTGGTTGGGAGCCACTCTATCTATGGATTGCTCAAATCCCATGATCCTGAATTTGACGAGTTGTTCAAGGTGATGGTTGATTTTGCCGGTGATCTTGAACGTGATGATGCATCCACGCAGCAGTTTGCAGCACTGATTGCCGACATGGTAAAGCACAACAATCTTCTCACGGTGACGCGGGACGCTGCTGCGCGCATCATTGAATATGCTTCCCGAGAGGCCGATGATGCAGAAAAGCTCTCACTGCACCTGGGCTGTATCAAGGATCTGCTGATGGAGTCGGATTACTGGGCAAGACGGGGGGGGAATCAGCAGATAAGCCACAGTAATGTTCAGCAGGCGATTGATGCACGTCTGCATCGCTCTGATCACTTGCGTGAAATCATGCAT
>DAOUQU010000072.1 GCA_030625445.1 Gammaproteobacteria bacterium | reverse complement strand
AGGATACTGAAAAAAGCCTACCATCGGCTCGGAATCGATATCAGCATCCTCGAACTACCCGCCAGCGAAGCCCTGCAACGCTCAAACAGTGGCTCAGCCGACGGCGAGGTGCAGCGCATCGACGGCATCTCCCGCAACTTTCCGAATCTCATCCAGGTTCCAATCCCGATCAACTACATTCAGGGCGCCGTCTTCTCCAAGAAGAAAAAACGCAAGCTGCGTGGCTGGCATAGCCTGAGGACGTTCAAAATCGGACTGGTCAAAGGGGTCGTTTTTGCAGAAAAGGGAACCCGCGGCATGCAGGTGCAGATGACTGAAAGTTATACTGAACTCATCGATCTGCTGCTCAACGATAAGGTCGACCTCATCGTTGTACCCTACACCAACGGTGCTGTTTCCATCCGCCAGCACCCACAGGGCGACAAATTACACCTGAACGGCATTCTCGAAACCTACCTACTCTATCACTACCTGCACAAACAGCATGAGAAATTGCTCCCGGCCATCACTGCAAGGCTGAAGAAAATGCTGCTGAATGGCTCGATTCCCGACATGCGACGCAAGTTCATCTCCGAACTGACCGGTGAACCACCGCGATGAAAACAATCACCATCGCCAACCGCAAAAAGATCCAGCTCTACTCGATCCTCATCATGACGGCCATTGCGCTGGCCGTCGCGATTTTTGGCTTTGTCTATCTCTACAAGATCAAGATAGAGGAGTCTCAGCAGGAACTTCATGAGTTGGTCAAATCCCAGGCCCGCATCTATGAGGCAATCGCCAAATTCGACGCCATCGTCACTGGAACCCGGGGCAGCAGGATCTCCCGCGCCGGAACCATCAGCCAGATCAAGGAGGCGCACATCCACTACAGCGGTTTTGGTAAAACCGGAGAGATCGTACTCGCGGAGCGTGTCGCCAATGAAGTGGTGTTTCTACTGCCGACACGCAAGTTGAATTTCGAGATTCCAGCACCTCTGCCGCTGGACGACAGTAAAAACAACATGCCAATGAAGCTGGCATTGTCCGGAACTTCCGGGACGATCACCGCCATAGACCACAGCGGCGAAGAGGTGCTGGCGGCCTACGAGTACCTTCCGTTCCTGGAGGTGGGGCTGGTCGCACAGATGGATCTTTCTGAAATTCAGCAGCCATTCCTGCACGCTGCTCTCTATACCTCCATCGTGGCCTGGGTCGCAATCCTCATCGGCGCGATACTGAATATCCGTCTCGTCGGCCCCCTGATCAACTCCATCATTCAGGCGCACAAACAGATCAAGGAGAGTGAATCACGCCTCGATGATCTCTCAAAACAGCTCTCCAGGTACCTCTCACCGCAGATCTATCAATCGATCTTTGAAGGCAAAAAATCAGCACGCATCGGCAGTCACCGCAAAAAGCTGACTGTGTTTCTCTCCGATATCGTCGGCTTCACGGCAATGACTGACAGCATGGAGCCGGAGGATCTCTCCTTCCACCTGAATGCCTATCTCAACAGGATGTCTGAAGTGGTGATCAAACACGGTGGCACCCTGGACAAGTTTATCGGTGATGCAGTGCTGGTCTTTTTCGGCGATCCTGAAACAGATGGTCCTGGAAAAGATGCCGAACACTGCGTCGCCATGGCGATGGAGATGCGCGAGGCCATCGAGGAGCTCAAGAAGGAGTGGAAACTGCGCGGCATCAGCCATGATCTTTCAGTGCGCATGGGGATAGCCAGCGGATTCTGCACAGTCGGCAACTTCGGCAGCGAACAGCGTATGGAATACACCATTATCGGCAATACGGTCAATCTTGCCAGCCGCCTCGAAAGCGCTGCACAGCCGGGAGAGATCCTGATCTCAGCCGATACCGGGACCCTGGTAGAGAAAACCTTCCTGCTTGAAGAGGTCGAGGCGATTCAGGTCAAGGGGTTTGCACGCGAGGTAACGCCCCGCCGCGTGCTTGGACATCGGCAGACCGGGACCAGCAAACCGGAGATGCAGTATCTTGAGCCCGGCTTCGAACTCAATATCGATCTCAATGAAGTCCCGGCGGATCAGCAGGATGAACTGCTGCACAAGCTGAAGCACGCCATCTCGATGATTGAAGAGCAGAAAAAGTAATCTACAAGAGACTCAACCACGAAAGTCACGAAAGGCACGAAAGAGAAGAACAATTGGCTTTTTATAGAGCCTCTTGCACAACGCCAAAATTCGTCATTCCGGCGAAGGCCGGAATCTATAGATTCAACCACTTACAGATCGAGAAAATGGATTCCGGCTAAAAACATGCCGGAATGACGGGGTTTTGCAAGTACCTCTATATTTCGTGTTTTTCATGACTTTCGTGGTTAAAATCTTTGCGTAACGCCGTCAAACGACTGGAATCAGGCTCTTCAGGTTATACAAATCGGCAATTTCAGTCAGGGAGTGGGGAAGGTTGCGAAACTGGATCATGGCTCCCTGCTGGCGGGCGTCTTCGATCCACTGCAGCAGCAGAGCCAGCCCGGCGCTGTTGCAGCGCCCTACCCGCTTGAGGTTGACGGTGATACTCTCACCGGAGCGAAGATAGCGGCGCAGTTGCGGCCGCAATTTGGCGACGCTGTCAAAATCCAGCACCCCGGAAAGCGTCAGCCGCCTATCGCCGGCCTGCTTGAGCTCGGCGCTGTTACTTTGCGCTGGCACGTTGCTTCAGACCCCGGATCAGGCCATCGATGCCGCCCTTGCGAATCTCGCTGCTGAAATCCTTACGATAGTTGGCCATCAGGCTGACACCGTCGATCTTGACATCGTAAACGCTCCATTGTGCGCCATTTTTGCTCATATAGTAGCGAATCGAGAGCGGTCTGCCACTGGAAGGAAACGCCTTGCTGGGGATCACCACACGCTTGTTATCTTTGGAGCGCTGCGGCTTGCCATATTCGACAGGTTTTCCCGTGTAGTTTAATAACGCCAGGCCATAGGTGCGTATCAGCAGATTGCCGAATGCATCAGTGACTCTCTTTTTCTGCGAAGATGAGGCTGTACGCCAATGCTTCCCCATTGCCGAACTGGTCATCGCTGAAAAGTCAAATGTCGACCTGACGATATCACCGACAGCGCCGGGGATGCGATCCGGATGAGACTTCAACTCCGACTTGCGGCTCTTTAGGCGTTTCAGGACGCGATCTGTCAGGTCCTGCGCCCTGCGCAGGGTTATGTCATCATCACTGGCTGCCTGCAGGGTTGAAACCATGCACAAAAGCAGCGTCATGCTGACTCCCGGCAGCAATAATTTATACAGCCTCTTCATTTCCCCTCCTCAGCCTTGCTGAAAATAAATTGCCCCACCATATCTTCCAGCACCAGCGCCGACTGTGTAATGGTGATTTCGCTTCCCTCTTTGAGCAGCTCCACACTGCCGCCGGGATCCAGTCCGACATACTGCTCTCCGAGCAGCCCCTGCGTCAATATTTTTGCGAAGGTATCCTCTGGAATCTGATCATAGCGGGCCTGAATGGAGAGAGAAACCACCGCCTCAAACGTTTGCGCATCGATTTCGATGGTTTTCACCCGTCCGATCATGACGCCTGCCAGGGTCACAGGTGAGCGCACCTTGAGACCGCCGATATTATCGAACCTGGCCTTGACCAGGTAACCGTCCTGCTCCTCAAAGCTGGCAAAATTACTGGCGCTCATGGCAAGGAAAAAGAGCGCCGCGGCGCCGGCAAGCACCAGCAAGCCCACCATCACCTCGACTCCTGCTGAACCCTTTCGCATCAGATCTCTCCAAACATCATTGCAGTTAATAGAAAATCCAGCGCCAGCACTGCCAATGCAGAGTGCACCACGGTACGCGTTGTAGCACGGCCAACTCCCTCCGCTGTCGGCACAGCATCATAACCCTGAAACAGCGCTATCCAGGTACAGACGACTCCAAACACAAAACTCTTGATGACGCCGTTCATGACATCGTCATAAAAATCGATCGAGGCGATCATCTGTGACCAGTATGTACCATCATCCACCCCCATCAGGGTAACACCGACAAAATGGCCGCCGTAAATCCCCAGCGCACTGAAAATAACGGCCAATATCGGCATGCTGACAACCCCGGCAAAAAATCGTGGCGTCAGAATGCGGCTGACAGGATTCACCGCCATCATCTCCAGCCCCGAGAGCTGCTCGGTCGCCTTCATCAGGCCAATCTCGGCCGTCAATGCAGAACCGGCGCGCCCGGCGAACAGCAATGCAGTCACCACCGGACCAAGCTCCCTCACCAGAGAGGCGTCAACCATCACACCCAGCATCGCCTCGGCAGAGAAGCGCGACAGAATATAATACCCCTGCAGTGCCAGCACCATTCCGACAAATACACCGGAAACACTGACGATCAGCATGGAAAGTACGCCCACATTGTAGAGCTGCAGAAAAAACTCCCGCGGCCGCAGCAGCACCACATGACTGCTGCCGAGAATCTGCCACAACAGCTGCATAGCACGGCCAATGCCTCGTACCACGCCGATTGTAGCTTTTCCCAGGCGGGCGACTGAATTCATTCAGCTCTCCCCCAGAAAATCAGCTTCCAGGGAGGGCGCCGGGTGGTGAAAAGGCACCGGACCATCCGCCTGCGCCAGCATGAACTGCCTGGTCCAGGGTTTATTCGAATTCATCAATGCCTCAGGAGTCCCGTGCTCGATCACCCTGCCCTCTGAAATCACATAAATCAGGTCTGCTATCGATGCGGTCTCATGGACATCATGGGAGACGATCACCGAAGTCATCCTTGCGGCATCATTGAGGCGGCGGATCAGTGACACCAGCACACCCATGGAGATCGGGTCCTGACCGCTGAAAGGCTCATCATAGAGAATCATCATCGGATCGAGCGCAATGGCCCGCGCCAGCGCAACCCGGCGCGCCATGCCGCCGGACAACTCCGACGGCATCAAATCATGCGCCCCGCGCAAGCCAACTGCTTCCAGCTTCATCAGCACCAGTTTCCGGATCATCGACCGCGGAAGCCGGGTGTGCTCAATCAGGGGATAGGCGACATTATCATAGACGCTCAAATCCGTCAGCAGGGCGCCGCTCTGAAACAGCATCCCCATGCGCATACGCAGACGATACAACTGGCGGGTTCCAAGCTCATGAATGAGTTCCCCATCAACTTCCACGGTTCCCGACTGAGGCATCAGCTGCCCGCTGATAAGCTTCAGCAGCGTTGTTTTTCCGGATCCGCTCGGCCCCATGATTGCGGTAATTTTGCCATGGGGAATGTCCACATCGATACCATCGAAAATCACCTTTTCACCACGTGAAAAAGAGAGATTTCGAATCTTGATAAGTGGAGGCTGCTTTTTTGCCATAGGGGTCAATTCAAGCCTGTTGCCATGTTGATGCTTTGAGTAATGATGCTTTGAGTAATGATGCTTTTCTGCATCCCCACGCAGGAGCGTGGGAGCAAGAACAAATGCTCTGCGAAAGCACAATTTGCCCCGCATTATAGATCAAAACAGAGATCAAATCTGTTAGGATAGTCTCACTATATAGAGAACACGATGCCAATGCGTTACAAGCTCATTTCTATTCTGCTGCTGAACCTTATTCTGAGCTGCGGCAGTGCATTTGCAGAGAAGAAGCTATGGACCGAAACCTCCCCGGCTGTTAATGCCACCCATATTTTCATCGGTGAAATCAACCGTCGTGGCAAGCCGACCGGTTTTCATGCAAAGACCAACGGGCAGATCCCCAAAGACGCTAAGATCCTGAAGATCAAGAGCTGGCCAAATCAGAGCGGCGTCTACACGGCGCAGATTGGCATCTATGACAAGCGATCACAAAGGTGGAAAGAGAAGTTCTCAACCATGTATCCCGATAAGATGGAGCCCGCTGAAATCATCAAGGCTGTTCTGCACGCCTACAGCAATCGCAATCCAGGAAAAACACAACCATGGCGCGGTCCCTCCGGCCATGGATTTCCGATCGAAGGCTACCTGTTGAATGACGGCAGAATCAATACCGCATACCCGATTTATATTCGTAACCAGAGTAGAAAAAGATGAGCAAGCTGCGCTTTTATCGTGACGACGACAACGCACCCAGAGCAGTGGGCAACGATGAAGAGAGCAACGTGCTGGCCCAGCTGCTGGAGTCGGACATCCAGGATGATGCCGTCACCTGCCATGAACTGCTGGAACGCATCCGTGGAGTCGCTCAAGCAGATGCCCCGCTTATGCATACCGGCAACAGCTTCACAATCACATTGACGCAGGAGAGTGCAACCATCGGCAATCTCTCTTTTGACAATAACAAGGAGGTCACGCTGGATAACGACAAGATTGTGCTGGCGCTGAAAAACTGGCTCAACTTTATCTCCTGAGCCACCTTTGGCGCTCTACAGATCATGTCAAGATACCGTCCACCTGCCGCGCCTAAATCACCTTACATCACCGCCGAGGGGTTTGAACGCCTCCAGGCTGAGGAAAAAACCATCTGGAAGCGCCGCCGCCACGTCGTCAAGATCCTCTCTGCCGCCGCAGCCGAAGGTGACCGCTCCGAAAATGCCGAATATATCTACCGTAAAAAAGAGCTGCGCGGCATCGACCGGCGCATACGCTATCTACAGCATCGCCTGCCTACATTGCTCGTTGCCGGCAATAAACCGGATCTTGAGAAACAGGTGTTTTTCGGCGCCTGGGTGACTCTGGAGGACGAGACAGGCGCAGAGAACCGCTACCGCATCGTTGGACCGGATGAATTTGATCCGCACAGGGACTACATCAGCATGGATTCACCCATGGCGAAAGCGCTGCTGAAACGCCACCTGTATGATGAAGTGAATGTCCGCACACCCGGTGGAATAACGAGCTACTGCATTACAGAGATTGACTATGAGTAACCCGCATTAACTTCTATGAATTCGTCATTATTAGCGAATAATAGCTATTTTTCGCATTATCTCGTCATTAATAACGACTTGAATAACTTAAGATAATCTGCTATAAATCGTCATAAATATCGACATAAGAAGAAAATTCGGCATAACTCGACAGAGAGTACGATTATGAAGATATCAAGCCTTCTTACAGATGATGCCATCCTTGCCGAAATCGGCGAGCGTGTGTCGCGTCGCCGCCTGGATCTTCAACTCACCCAGGCGAAATTAGCCGAGCAGGCCGGTATCGCCAAGCGCACGGTCGAGCGCATCGAGGCCGGCGCCTCGGCGCAGATGTCCAGCATGATACGTCTTTTCCGGGTACTGGATCTTCTGCCGGGAGTGGACCGCATGCTCCCGGAGGCGGGGAGAAGACCGATGGATATGCTTAAGCGAAAGGGAAAACAACGTCTGCGCGCCTCATCGAGCCGGATTTCAGAGAGTCCCGGGGAACCATGGTCATGGGATGAGAATGCATGACGACTATTGCCGAGGTGAAGTTGTGGGGCCGCACCATCGGCGCAGTCATGCTGGAAGAAAACAGCGATACGGCC
>DAOUQU010000432.1 GCA_030625445.1 Gammaproteobacteria bacterium | reverse complement strand
ATCTGAAAAAGAGACTCACCCCGGAGCAGTACAAGGTGACGCAGGAGGAGGGCACCGAGCCTCCTTTCCAGAATAGCTACTGGGACAACAAGCAGGAGGGCATCTATGTCGATATCGCCAGCGGTGAACCACTCTTCAGCTCCCGCGACAAGTTCAAATCCGGCACCGGCTGGCCCAGCTTCAGCCGTCCACTGGTCAACAGTAATGTCATGGAGAAGTCAGACCGGAAATTCGGCATATTACGCACCGAGGTAAGATCAAAATATGGCGATTCACACCTCGGACATCTCTTCGACGACGGACCGAATCCGACCGGCCTGCGCTACTGCATCAACTCGGCCTCCCTGCGTTTCATTGCCAAAGAAGAGCTTGAAAAAGAGGGCTACAGCGAGTATTTGAAACAGTTTCAGGAATAACTCATTCCTCGTTCCCACCGGGGACGGTGGGAATGAGTGGATGTTTTCCTACTCACTCCTCACGACTATCTTTCACCGTTGTCACATAATTGTCATGGTTCAGAATGTAAAATGATCTGATGAACATTTGTGGCCATCATTCATGACGACGCGCATCCTCATCATCGAAGATGAAAAGCCGATCAGGGAGATGATTCGCTTCGCCCTGGAGCGTGAAGGCTATGCTGTCGATGAGGCCGGGGATGCCGCAGAAGCAACATCCCGTATCTCTCGACAGCGGCCGGACTTGATGCTGGTCGACTGGATGCTGCCTGAAGTCAGCGGCGTCAATCTGATTCGTTCTCTGCGACGCAATGAAATCAACCGCGATATTCCTGTCATCATGCTGACTGCGCGGGGTGAGGAGAGTGACAAGGTGACGGGGCTCGAAGCAGGGGCGGACGATTACATGTCCAAGCCCGTGGCGATCAAGGAACTGCTTGCGCGTATTCGCGCCCTGCTGCGCCGCAGCAGAGGATTTTCCCAGGAGGAGACGTTGCAGGCCGGGATTATCAAGCTCAATATTGCCACGCATCAGATTACCATCAACGAGCAGGCCGTCCATTTCGGGCAGACGGAGTACCGCCTGTTGAAGTTTTTCTTGCAGCATCCGGAGAGGGTCTATTCACGCGGACAGCTGCTCGATCTTGTGTGGGGAGAGACGGTCTATGTCGAAGAGCGCACTGTGGATGTCCACATCCTGCGACTGCGTAAACTGCTGAAGCCCTATGGGGTCGAGAGCATGGTGCAAACCGTGCGCGGCGCCGGTTATCGGTTTTCTCAGGCCGTTGAATCATGAATAACGCAATCTCCTATGAGCGTTGGCGCCTGCTGCTGATGCTTGTCTCGATTGTTGCCATCGGACTGCTGACAGGCAACTGGATAGTGGCGATCCTGCTGCCATCCGCCCTCTATATCATCTGGAGCTTCTATCAGCTCTATGCGCTCGAGCGCTGGCTGCGCAAGGGTGCTGTGAAGAAAAAGGCGCCTGACAGCGGCGGCGCCTGGGGAGAGATCGTGCAGCA
>DAOUQU010000332.1 GCA_030625445.1 Gammaproteobacteria bacterium | reverse complement strand
ATAGAAATTCCATTGATGAGCGTACATCAACAAGCACAGCCCGCGGATCTTTCTGCAGCAGATCCCTGGCCTCTTGGGGGGTTAAATTATCGATTTCAGTCGTCATGCGAAGAACTATAGCAGGTCACTGCACAACGATGGATATTGTTTGCAAAAAAATGCCTGCGAAGTGTGATCGTCTCTATCAGGTATAGAGTCGTAAAAATGCATAGCCTGTGGTTCGTGTCCGGGGTTGTTCATCTGTAGATCCAGAAACTGTTCCAATTTCATTGTACGTTCTTTGCAGGTTAAAATCAGTGCTGGTTCTATGATGCAGAGGTAAAGAAAAATGGAGTGGTCCGCAGTCGAGAAGGCGATTTCACAGGCAACCGGCGAAAGCTTTCTCATCGATGAGAGGGTCCCGGTCGGAGGTGGCTGTATCAACTCTGCATTCTGTCTCACCGGTGAGGGGCAGAGCTACTTCGTCAAGGTCAACGATGAGCACATGCGCCACATGTTTGATGCAGAATATGCCGGATTGCTGGAGTTGCATAATGCGCAGGCTATCCGGGTTCCACAGCCAATCGTTGTTGGTGAGAGTAAAGGTCAGGCCTGGTTGGTGCTGGAGAATATGGAACTGGGACATGGCGGCAACAGCCGCATGGCAGGTGAACAGCTGGCGCTGATGCATCGTCATCAGGCGCAGCAGTATGGCTGGTCAATCGATAACACCATTGGCTCCACGCTGCAGATCAATCATCAGGAAGATGAGTGGGTCAGATTCTGGTCTGAATATCGACTTGGTTTTCAACTGGAGCTGGCGGTTCGCAACGGCTTTGCAGGTCATCTGCAGCAGCAGGGTGAGAAGCTGCTTGAAGGCATTCATCTGCTGATGGATCATGATCCTGTTCCCTCGCTGCTGCATGGTGATTTATGGGGGGGGAACATCGGTTATCAGAGCGATGGAACGCCGGTTATTTATGATCCGGCCGTCTACTATGGTGACAGGGAGGCTGACATCGCCATGACCGAACTCTTTGGTGGATTCGGAGCGGATTTTTATGCGGCCTATAATGCAGTATGGCCGCTTGATTCAGGTTATGCGGTGCGCAAAACCCTCTATAACCTTTACCATATTCTCAACCATGCCAATATGTTTGGCGGGGGCTATGCCGGCCAGGCGCAGGGCATGATCGATCGCCTGCTGGTGGAGATAACGTAATGATTCATCAGACGGATCAGCGCTTCCTGATGAGTTGAATAAACGTCATCCCATAACTGTTTTTTTCATCAGGCGGAAAATGGTCGCGGGAGATCTCCTGCCAGAGTGATAAATCAAACTTGGGAAAAGAGGCGTCGCCTTCGATATCCGCATCAACGAGGGTCATATAGAGTTGATCTGCAAGCGGCAATGCCAGTTTGTAAAGCGTTGCGCCGCCAACGATCATCACCTCCTCGACATTACCGGCAAGTTCGATTGCCTGCTGCAGGTCGGAGGCCGTTTCCGCCCGTTCCGCCTGATAATTCGATTGGCGGGTGACGACGATATGACGGCGATTCGGCAGCAGCCCCGGAAGCGACTCCCATGTCCTGCGCCCCATGATAATGGGTTTGCCCATCGTCACTCGCTTGAAATGCTGCAGATCGGCAGGCAGATGCCACGGCAGTTTGTTATTCCTGCCAATCACGCGATTACGCGCCATTGCCCAGATCAGGGAGATTTGCGGTTTATTCGTCACAATAACTGGCCGCTTCGACTCCCTCTCCCACCGGGAGAGGGTTGGGGTGAGGGGAGGGGGCTTTAAAAAAACAACCCGTCAATAGGTGAAGATGCGGAAGCAAAACGCTTTGCCGTCATACGCCCGGCCAGGTAGGCTTCACGCCCCGCCTCGATTCCTTTTTTCATCGCTGAAGCCATCAGCACAGGATTTTTGGCCGCTGCGATTGCGGTGTTCATCAGTACGCCGTCACAGCCAAGCTCCATCGCCATGGCGGCATCGGAGGCTGTGCCGACGCCGGCATCGACAAGGATGGGTACCTTGGCATTTTCAACGATAGTGCGGATATTCAGCGGATTACGAATACCAAGGCCGGATCCTATCGGGGCGGCCAGCGGCATCACCGCTGCACAGCCAATCTCTTCGAGTTGTCTGGCGATGATAGGATCATCATTGGTATAGACCATCACGTCAAAGTCATCCTTGACCAGCTCCTCGGCCGCCCGCAGGGTTGCCATCATGTC
>DAOUQU010000033.1 GCA_030625445.1 Gammaproteobacteria bacterium | reverse complement strand
CTTTGAATTCAGCTCGCGATTTGTCTCCAATGCGCAGGCACGGTTGCTAAAAGAGGGTAAAAAAATTGATGTCTCGAGCTTTGGACTCGACCTGTCGGATCAGGCGGATCTGCTGAAACTGACATTTGTCTCCGAGAGTTCACTGGATAACAAGAGTATCGAGGAGTGGTTCGACGAGGGGTTTTTCAAAACCAATTTCTGGTATATCTGGACCTCGATGTTCGCATTTCAGAAATGGAGCAGCGTGGCTGAGATGCGGCGTTACATGAAACGCTTTATCCATCTTGTCGAAGGATTGCACAAGATGGGCGGCATCATGCGCACAAAATACAATCAATACCACTCCGTCGCCCTGCCGATGAAGCGCTATCTGCAGCAGAGAGGGGTGCATTTTGATATGCAGACCCAGGTTGTCGATATCGATTTCTACCTCTCTGCAGAGAGTAAAACGGCTACGCTGCTGCATGTCGTGGACAACCATGGCGCTGAAAATGAAATCGCGCTGGGAGAATACGATTACGTCTTCATAACCAATGGCTCCATCACTGAAAGCACGGATAATGGCTCATGGTCAAGGGCAGCGGTGTTAAAACAGAAATCATCATCGGGCGCCTGGATGCTGTGGGAGAAAATTGCCGCTAAAGACAATGCCTTCGGCAACCCGGGCGTCTTCAGCGATCATATCGATTTGCAAAAATGGCACTCCTTTACCGCCACGCTCAAAGACGATGCCTTTCATGACTACATGGAAAATTTTTCCGGCAATACGGATGGAACCGGGGGGCTGGTTACGATGATTGACTCCAACTGGCTGATGTCAATCGTGATCGCCCGCCAGCCGCATTTTCCCAACCAGCCGGATGATGTGCTGATATTCTGGGGTTACGGCCTCTACCCGGACAGAGAGGGAAATTACGTCAAGAAGAAGATGTCGGAATGCAACGGCGAAGAGATGCTGGAAGAGTTGTGGTATCACCTGAAGATTCAGGAGCTGATGAAGCCGGTCGTCGATGCAGGGAAAGTCAACTGCATTCCGGTAGCCATGCCGTTTATCGACAGTCTCTTCATGCCGCGCGCCGAGGGCGACCGTCCCGAAGTGCTGCCGCAAGGAGCTGCCAACTTTGCATTTTTAGGGCAGTTTGCCGAGGTGGAAGATGACTGCGTCTTTACCGTCGAATACTCGGTGCGCTGCGCTCAAATGGCGGTTTACGGACTTTTCGAAACAGGCAAAGAGGTGCTGCCGGTACACAACTCGATCTATAACCCCGGGGTGTTGATGCGCGCAGCCAAGGCTATCGGCAGGTAGCGGAAATCGCACTGCCTTGGGCCAATATCACCGTCATCCCGGCGCAGGCAGTAAGGAGTTGTCCATAAATAACTTACCGATATCGAGCAGCAATGTTGTTCATATTCAAGGCGCAGCAAGGGGCACATAGCAGGGTTATGTAACTCTTGCTGCAACGCAGAAGATGGGCAACAGGGCAAGCAGGATCGGGAAGTTATTTTTGGGCAGCTCCTAAGTAAAGCCCCCGCGTTTTGAACGCTCACAGTGCGGCCAGACGGATGAGAGAAGAAAATAGTCCATACCAGCCAATGAGAATCGTTTTTCTGGATAGCGACACCCCCCGGTATGGCGAATACATGGGGAATCTGAATGTCAGCAGCATACTCCAAGCAGTCATTGGCCGATCATTGCAGAAACAACATCCGGCTCTTTTTGCTGCTCATCACGCCAATCTTGGCCATGCCTAAAATATTTTCTAGATTTATTTGGGGCATATAGATACTATTTGATTATTGCCGGACTGAGATAGACGAACTGCCTATCTCAGTCCACAAGGAAACTGTAAAATAAACTGTTCTGCGTAATAGATTTAGAGAATCAGTGGAATATTAAAATGCCTACAATATTTCGAGATGGAGCTTACCGGTTTTTCTTTTATTCTGGTGATAGAGAAGAACCGATACATGTACACATCGAAAGGGATGATAAGATTGCAAAAGTCTGGTTAGATCCAATACGGCTGCATAGTAGCGGTGGATTTAGTAGAGTAGAGATATCAAATATTTTAAAAGTTATTGAACACAGACAAGAAACTATGATGGAGGCTTGGAATGACTTCTTTAGCAGTTGAACTCGAAATTCCGAATGCGGAAAATGTCACAATAACAGATGATACATTAAGTGTTGATCTAAGTGATGGCAGGACTATATCGATTCCGGTTGCATGGTACCCGCGTTTGTCGCATGCGGAGAAAAAGGAAAGAAAAAATTGGATGCTTATTGGACGTGGACATGGAATTCATTGGAAAGACATAGACGAAGATATCAGTGTAGAAGGCTTAATAGCCGGAAAATCCTCTGGAGAAAGCCAAGCATCGTTTAAGAAATGGCTTGAGGCAAGAGAGTCCCGCATAACAAGGCGCTCTACTTGATCACGTCAGTCGCAAGCACCTGTCGTAGGAGGCGAGCTTGGCCGTTAGCATTTTATAATGTCCACCAATGTGAAAAATGACAATTCGTCACTGGAGAACAAGAGTAGATCCATTTTATGAGATAAATGACGAAATCCAGAAAAAACCACAGGAAGATCCATTTCTGTTAGTCTGGAAAAGATATAAAGAAATGTGAAGAAGAAAAATATATAGATGAAGTTTTTAAAATATTACATGCGCCACCTTCTTTGTATGGAATAAATCGAACCACTTGGAGAATGGATAACATCCATCGCATAATGTCACAAATGATCCACCAATGACCGCTCTGGAGCACCGGAACGTTACCGTCATCGAGACTCACCAGCATTTACCCGACTCACGCCGGGAAAAGCTGATTCAAATCCCCATAGCGCAAAACTCTTCTCTGACCGCGTTGCGTATTCCCGCGGTTTCCTCCCTTGAGGCCTGTCAGACGCCTGCCCGTTAAATTTTTGTGGGGTCCGATAGGCTTGTGCTTGGGGCAGGCGTCCAACAGCCCTTAACATCTGCGGTCATTCGCGCCAGCTATGGAACTGCTTCTATGTGCCTGCAAGTGAGTCAGCTAAATCCCTGCCATTGAACATAACTAAGGAGTTGTCCATTAATAACTTCCCTGATAATGCGCAGCAATGTTGTTCGTATTCAAGGCGCAGCAAGGGGCGCATAGCAGCGTTATGTAACTCTTGCTGCAACGCAGAAGACGGACAACAGGGCAAGCAGAATGGGGAAGCTATTATTGGACAGCTCCTAAACTTCGGCTCTGTCCCGGTAGCAGTGATGACATCTGTTCTGACATATACGTTTTCAGTGTACGGACTTATTGATAAGCCACGTTGTCTATAGCCTGGTTGAATGGGGGTTTAGGATGACTTAAATCTAGTGATATCGAAAGGTTCTATCGGAAAGCTACTTATGCCGTCAACGATCAGTTCAGCAACAATCCTGCCGATTAAAGGCGAGAGCTGAAAACCGTGGGCTGAGAAGCCGAAGGCGTGGTAGGCATCTTCAGCGGTGCTGCTTTTACAGATAACCGGGAGGTTGTCTGGCGTAAAGGCTTCGATTCCCGCCCAGGTGCGTACGATGCGCACATCTTTTAACTGCGGAAACAGCGCCATGACACTGCGCGCACTCACCGCCAGCTTGGGCCATTTGATTTCGCTCTGCTCCTTGTGAAAATCGAGGCTGGCCATGTGCGCGCCGCCGATCAGCAGGGTGCCGTTTTGCATCTGTTTGAATGACAGCTTGCGGCCAGCGGCACCGATGACCGGGTCGACGAAGTGTGGCAGGCGTTCCGTCACCATGATCATTGGTGCGCCGGGCTTCAATGGCACAGGTTCACCCAGGGAAGCGGCGATATGGCCCGCCCAGGCGCCGGCGCAATTGACCAGCACAGGCGCTTGAAACTCCCCCTTTCTGGTCGTTATCCGCCACATCCCTCGCTCCCGTTCAACGGCATCGACAACGGTGTTGACACGGTACTCCACTCCCAGTGAACACGCCTTGTGGCGAAAAGCAGTGAGTGCGTGAAAGGGACGCGCATAGCCGTCTTCACGGCAAATCAAAGCGCCGAGACAGTGAGGAGCGAGCGCGGGCGCCAGTTGATAGAGCTCTTCGCGGCCGATCATCTCTTCATGTTCATAGCCGAGTGAGCGCACCATCGCAGCGCGCTGCTCCAGCAGGTCGAGATCATCGGCGCTTTCAGCGACACGCAGCTGGCCGGGAAAGCGGACATCACAGTCTGAATCCACCAGGGCTTCAATACTGCGCCACATCTTTGCTGCTTCGACCGTCAGCGGGATCTCTGCCGGATTTCGATTAAGCTGGCGCAGGCCGCCTGCGTTTATGCCCGAGGCATGACGACCGGGGCTCTCTTTTTCCAATACGGTGCAGCGCAAACCGCGCATGGCGAGTTGCAGCGCCGTCGAGAAGCCCATGAGGCCGCCGCCGATGATGATGACGTCGCTCTTCACTCTCTCTCCTCCGGGTAGATGCTTGCCAGCTCTCCCAGCGTCAGCGGTTTGAGGGGAGGACGAATTCGAAATTGCGCGCTTTGCTGTAAAGGAGTGTTGGTTTTATCGGCAACGATATGGGCGACGGCCTGCGAACACTGCTGTCCCTGGCAGGGGCCCATGCCGCAGCGGGTAAAAAATTTCACCTGGTTGCTGTCGCTGTGACCGGCAGCTATCGCCGAGCGTATCTTCCCGGCTGTCACCTCTTCACAGCGGCACACGATGGCGTTGTCGTGCGGGACTCTGAGCATGCTGTCGGGAATGCGAAACAGCTTTTCAAGAAATGGCCGGATGCGCAGATCCGCCTTCATCCATTTTCTGTCCTGGGCCGCCTCGATCTTCGACTCACGCTGATTCAGGATTCCCAGATTGTGCAATATCCGAAAGGCGGCGATACGTCCGGCGTGTTCGGCGGTGCGCGCGCCGCCAATGCCGCCGCCATCGCCTGCAATGAGAATGCCATCGATGCTGCTGCCGCCCCACTTGTCCAGTTCGGGCCGCCAGCACTGCTGGCGCTTGTGCCAGAAATGGTCGCAGCCGGCCGCCTGGCTGAGGTGGATGTTGGGAATGACACCAAAGTGGATCATCAGGGAGTCTGTTTTGAGTGTCTGTTTGCTTCCTTTGTGTCTGTAGCTGATGGACTCAAGAGATTCATTGCCATGCGCCTGCAGATCACGGATGCCATTGTGCAGCTCGACGCCGGCCAGTTTCAATGTCTGCTGATAACGCAGTCCCTGGGTAATGTGATGATGCACCAGCAGTGCGCTAGGCAGTTTGGGCAAAGCCTTGATGTAGTTGACCCTGGAGATGGTGTCCAGAACGGCTTTAACCTTGACGCCGGCGCGCAGATATTGCCATGCCAGCAGCAGCAGCAGTGGTCCGGAGCCGGCGAGTACGATTCCATCCGAGGGCACGATGCCGCTGCCCTTGAAGAGTATCTGTCCCGCTCCGGCGTTCATCACGCCCGGCAGCGTCCAGCCGGGAAAAGGCACGGGGCGCTCGAATGCGCCGTTGGCGATCAGCACCTGGTCAGCGGTAATCATGCGCGCCTGCTGCTGATTAATCACACCGATCTCTCTGCGCGCTGAGAGCGACCACACCCGGGTGTCGGGAAAATAGCCGACGGAGCTGTTACGAAAGGCAGAGACCAGTTTTTCACCGCGGCGATACTCCGGCCCCAGCTTCTCTGCACGTTCCACAGGAGCAGCTTCGATGGCGCGAAAAATCTGCCCTCCGGGAGCAGGCTGCTCATCGAGCAGCGCCACCTCGACGCCGTGATCTGCGGCAACTGTTGCAGCGGCAAGACCGGCAGGTCCTGCGCCAATGATCACGAGTTGGTAATGATCCTTCATGAAGCTCCTGTTAGTTCAGCGACAGAACTTTGATCGATGAGCGCAGTGATTCGATTAAAATCTCTTTCACACGCCGCTCCCATGCTGGCGTTCGATGTGCATGCCGTCACGCACCTGCACCATGCAGGCCTGTTGATTGGGAACACCGTCGATTACCATGAGGCAGTCGAAGCAGACGCCCATCATGCAGAAAGGGGCGCGCGGCAGTTGTTTGACCGGAGTGGTGCGGCTGTAGCCGATGTTCTCCGCCAGCACCGCAGCGGCCACGCTCTCTCCCTGTGGCACGGCAACGCTGCGGCCGTTGATGATAACGGTGACGGTTTGCCGGGGAGATTCATCGAGTCGTTTGAACATAGATAATCAATAAATAATAGTCGTAGGGGGGATAAGCGACAGCAAAGCGGCAATCTGCTAGAGATCACTTTACAACCCTTTTTGTAACTATTCAGCACACTGTGAGATCGTCACTGCAATTGGGCATATCTACCGGAAAACGCCGTAAATACATCCATGGTCGCTTCCGGCATCCTGCCTCTCGCGACACTGATACATCCATGTATGGCGTAGGCAATATATAGCATCTGCCGCACATGGAGGTGCTAATGCCTTGATTGCATGGATGCAAAGGAACGGCCATGCCTCAAACGTTTCCTTTAGATACACCCAACAGCAGCGACTTATTAGCACAATTGACAATATGCTGAATAGTTACCCTTTTTTTAGATGCCCCAACAAGTAAACTCCCTCCCCCGTCGGGAGAGGGTTGGGGTGAGGGGCGGCTACAGCCGTACGCGGCTTAGTATATCAGCATGTTCGAATATCATGCACTGCTGTAGATCAAGTTGCGTGCCGATATGTGCAGAAGTTGCACGTTGATACATCGCCTGGGCGATCGCCACATCGATATAGGCGAGTCCCACGGCATTGAAGTAGATGCGCTCACGCTCGTTTTCGCGTCCCGGTTTAGATCCGGAAACCAGTTCATGCAGATCAGCATGGATATCGGTGCTGGCAAGCAGTCCCTCTGAGTACATGCGGCTCAGCGTCTGGGTGCGGTGGGTGACGGTCTCCCAGTCATCACATACGATCTTGTCGCACTGTTGTGCAACGGCATATTCATCCTCCCACCCGCCGATATGGCTGTAGAAGGCGCCCTCCTTCATCCACTCAGCCTTCAGCAGGGGCGCCTGAACACTGGTGGCAGTGACAAGGATGTCAGCCCCGTCCATGGCTGCACGGCCATGGGTTTCTGCGCCAACAAACTGCATATCGGGAAACAGCGGTGAGAGCTCATCAATAAACTGCTGCTCCTCTGCAGCAGTTTTGGCTGCGACGCGACACTCTTTAAGAGAGGGGCGCACCACTTTCATTGACAGCAGATGCATCTTTGCCTGTTCGCCGGCGCCGATTAAGCCAATCACTTCGCTCTCTTTGCGCGACAGGTGCTTGGCGGCAATGGCCCCCATCGCAGCAACGCGCATATTGGATGCCAGGGTGCCCTCCATGACAGCAATTGGAAAGCCCTTCTCGATCTCTGACAGCACAAAGATGGCGGAGAGGTTCTGCACTTGATGGCGGGAGGGGTTTTGCGGAAACACCGAGACCCATTTGACGCCGCAAACCTGCTCATCGAGCAGCGTTGCGGGCAGGCAGTTGATGCGTTCCTGGGATGTCTGGCTGAAGATCTGCACGATCTTTTCCGGAAACAAAATCCGCTCCTGCTCAAAGGCGAGCATGGTTTTCTCGGCGACCTCGATCGCCATGCGAATGTCGAAGCAGCCGGCTTCCAGCAGATCTTCCTGGGAGAGGTAGTTAAATGTGATTTGGTGATGATTCATAGTAACATTTACAGTTGATAAGGAGTCGTTGTGTAATGCTTATGAGTGAAAGGTGACGTTTTTGATCACTGTATCCGGCAGGGCGTCGGGTACAGGAGCGAGGTCGATGCGCAGTACATTGGTCAGGGGGATGACGGTAAGAATATCCTCAGACTCAAACATCAGGTAGCCTGTTTTCATAATATCATCAAGACGTCCGGAAATGGCGTGATCAGGCAGTTGCCGCTCGAATCCAAATGTCTGGGTCTCGCCGTTGACATAGTAAATCGAAACATAAAGTTGGGGTTTTTCATCTGTCATGTGGTTTTCCTCTGTTAAGCAATCTGGCAAAGCTGAAAAATTATTGATTATTTCATAGGTTGGGCTGAGCTTGCGAAGCTTCCGCGTCCTGCTTATGCCCCTCACCTACGTCCGTGGTCGCTTCCGGCATCCTGCCTCTGGCGACACTTATACATCCATGTATGACGTAGGCGAAGCCCAACATTCGTCAATATGCTCAAAGTCATATCAAAATAGAATGTACAATACTCCGATCATTAAATACAGGATTTCCGTTTCATTATTCGCATGCATCTACTCGCAAAAAAACTTTCTGCCTTTGTGTTGCTGCTGGCGGCGGCGCTCAACGGCAGCGCGGCTGCTGATTCAGCCCACAAGCTTCCCGGCAAAGGCTTTGTCGATAGCACCGAGTGTGCAGAGTGTCACGCTGCTGAAGCAGAGGCATGGAGAGGTTCGCACCATGATCTGGCGATGCAGGTGGCCACTGAGCAGAGCGTGCTCGGAGATTTCAGTAATGTCGAGTTCACCCATGACGGCGAGGTGACCCGGTTTTTCCGCAAGGCAGATAAATACTATGTCAATACGCAGGGGCCGCAGGGAGAACGAGCGGATTTTGAAGTCAAATATACCTTCGGCGTTGTTCCGCTGCAGCAGTACATGGTGGAGCTGCCAAAAGGAAAACTTCAGACGCTGACCGTTGCCTGGGACAGCCGTCCGGCATCCGAGGGCGGGCAGCGCTGGTTTCAGCTGCTTCCCGAAGAGAAGGTGAAGCCTGGAGATCCACTCCACTGGACCGGCAGGGCCTATAACTGGAACAACCGCTGCGCCGAGTGCCACTCCACAGATTTGCAAAAAAATTACGATCCCAAAACAGATAGCTATAACACCACCTGGAGTGAGATCAATGTCACCTGCCAGGCCTGCCACGGTCCGGGCGAGAAGCATGTGACCTGGGCGCGCCAGGCGCAGCAGGGAGCAGATCACTCGAAAGCCGATATGGGCCTGCTGGTTGACTACCGCAACAATGGCGCTCAGTACCAGGTTGAGAGCTGTGCACGCTGTCACTCGCGTCGCCATCAGGTGAGTGCAAGTGACAGCCATGGACGTCCGTTTCTGGATGATTTCATGCCGTCAACCCTGCTCCCGGGTCTCTATCATGCCGATGGACAGATCCTCGACGAGGTTTATGTCTATGGTTCATTTTTGCAAAGCAAGATGCACCAGCAGGGAGTACGCTGCAGCGATTGCCACGATCCGCACAGCAACAAGCTCAAACTGGAAGGCAATGCACTCTGTGTGCAGTGTCATTCACCCGCACCGCGTCCTGATTTCCCGACGCTGCAGGCAAAGAACTACGACTCGCCGCAGCATCACTTCCACAAGCAGGCGGGTGAAGCCACGCTATGTGTCAGTTGTCACATGCCTGCAACAACCTACATGGAGGTCGATCCGCGACGCGATCACAGTTTCAGGATACCGTCACCAAAGCTCAGCGAGGCAATCGGCACGCCCAATGCCTGCAGCGGTTGTCACCAGGATCAATCTGCCGCGTGGCTAACAGCCGCCGTCGAGAAGTGGTATGGAGCAAAAACGGAAACAGGGATTGCGCCGGCAGTTGTCATCGCAGCAGCCCGCGCCGGGGATCCGCAGGCAGGAGGAGCGCTTGCCAAACTGGCAGGGGATCCACAGACACCCCCTATTCTGGCAGCGACAGCACTGGAGCATCTGCGCCCTTATTTTCCGGCGCACGAGGCGCTGGAGCCAACATTGGCGGCCCTGAAAAACTCTGATCCGCTGGTTCGAGCTACTGCAGTCAGCAGTCTCGAGCAGATTCCGCTGAAGTACCGCCTCTCGGTTGCCACGCCTTTTCTTGACGATCCGGTGCGCGCAGTGCGCATCGAGGCGGCGAGAGTGCTGGCGGGCATGCCGGCACTGGTCTTCGGTGAACAGCAGGCATCATTTGAAAAGGCGCTGCAGGAGTACAAGGAGTTGCAGATGTCGCTTGCCGATACGCCGGAGGCGCATCTGAATCTTGCCGTGATGTACACGGACCAGAAGCAGCTGCAAAAGGCTGAGCAGGAGTACAAAGAGGCGATTCGCCTTGCTCCGGAATTCATTCCGGCCAAAATCAACCTGGCCAATCTCTATAACAGCATAGGGCGCAATCACGATGCCGAAGAGCAGTTTCGCGCTGCTCTGGAGCTGGCGCCTGATATGGGAGAGCTCTACTACTCATTCGGCCTGCTGCTTGGCGAGGAGAAACGCTACACGGAGTCGGCTGCCCTGCTGAAAAAGGCTGCCGATCTGCTGCCGGGGCGTGTGAGAGTCAGCTATAACCATGCGCTGGTGCTGATGCAGCTAAAACGTTATGAAGATGCCGAAGCCGCCTTGAACAAGGTGCTGG
>DAOUQU010000239.1 GCA_030625445.1 Gammaproteobacteria bacterium | reverse complement strand
TCCACTCTCTTTGAGCCGGGATGCCATGTGGCAAATCGCCTCGTAGCGCCTCTGATCAACCATACCGAGAAAAGCCAGGGTCATGTGTAAATTTTCTGCGCGGTGAGTTCTGGCACCCTGCTGTTGGAAATCACGCTGAAGCTGCACCAGCTGCTCACGTACCTGGGAATCAGGCCGCAGTGCAAAAAAAAGGCGTTTTGGGAGACTCTGATCGAATCGCTGAGCGCTTCTCTCAGAGTCCCCTTTCAAGTTTTTCCACGGGGGAAGAGACATGAATCAGTAACCTATAGTCTGGTTTAGCATTTCCCTTCCCCCGAACCCCCATCCCTTCAATTCAGTCAGAGCTTCCCTGGACAAGATCCAGCAACCCCTGCAGAGCTCTCTCTACGGCCTGGCGGCGAACGTCATTTCTATTGCCATCGAAGTGGCAGCAGCTGGCAACAGCGGGTATCGATATGCCTTCCCAGGCAAGCCAGACGGTGCCGACCGGTTTCTCTTCAGTGCCGCCATCCGGTCCCGCAATACCGCTGATGGAGACTGCAATATGGGCGTCACTCTGCTGCAATGCGCCGCTTACCATCTCGATGACGACGGCTTCGCTAACGGCGCCTTCAACTTGAAGCGTTTGCTCACTGACGCCAAGCATCTGCTGTTTGGCCCGGTTGCTGTATGTCACAAATCCACGATCGAACCAGCTGCTGGATCCGCTGATATCGGTACACACCTTCGCCAACCAGCCACCGGTGCAGGATTCTGCAACCGCCAACAGCAGCCCCTGCTGTGACGACAGGCGGGCCAACTGGTCACGTCTGGAAGAGATTAAATCATTATTCGCCATAGTGTTCCGAAGAGTGAGTAGTAAGGATTGAGTAGTGTGTGCTCAATCATTACAAAATAGAGAGATTGTGAGTATAGTTCACTGACAAACTTGGAACCAACCACATTCATAAAGATCGAGGGAGAGAGCTGTGCTGGAAAAAATTCTGCTTTTCGAGGGTATCAAAAAAGAGAGTATCGAAAACCTGGAAAAGAGGCTGAAGCCGCGCAGCTACAGCAAGGGAGAGACTATCATTCACCAGGATGACGACGGCAGCTCGATGTATTTGATCATCAGCGGCCGTCTCAAGGTTGTCTCGACGATCGAAGATGGAAAAGAGGCGTTGCTGGATTTCCTGCATGATGGTGACTATTTCGGGGAGCTGTCACTGTTCGATCAGGAGTCGCGCTCGGCTTCTGTCATTGCTGTCGAAGATTCGGTGCTGATCCGGATCAGCAGAGCAGAGCTGCTCGGTTTTCTTGAGCGCCACCCCGAGGCCAATTTGATTCTGCTGCGCTCGCTTGCAAAACGGATCCGCGGTATCACCACCAATCTCAGCAGCCTGGCGCAGCTGGATGTCTATGGGCGCATTGCACGCGTGCTGCTGCAGGAGGCCGTCGATGAGCAAGGCGAGCTTGTGACTCCACGCATGACGCAGCAGGATATTGGCGAGATGGTGGGGGCTTCACGCGAGATGGTCAGCAAGATTCTGAAAGACCTGCGCATTGGCGGCTATATTTCGATTCAGGATAAACGCATCAGGATTCACCGCAAGTTGCCGTCGCATTGGTGATAGAGATAGTGCTGAGTAGCGAGTAGCGAGTAGTGGGGACTGAGTAGTGAGTCAGAGAAACCGTGTCAGCAGGCCCATTTTATACTCCCCTTGCGGGGCCTTGATGCGCACTTCCCAGCCACCGCCTGGCACCTCTTGCATTGCATTGCCATTGAGATCTTCGATTTTCTCAAGACGGAAACGCTGGTTTCCCTGCGGGGACAAGAGTTCAAGCTCGTCGCCAACCAGGAATTTGTTTTTTGCCATGATCTCCAGCATGCCATGCTGCTGCCCGGTAACCTCACCGACAAACTGCTGCTGCATGTTTTTGGAGATACCCGCACGGTAGTTCTGCATCTCGTGCGTCTCGTGACGCTGCAGAAAACCGTCCGTATAGCCGCGGTTCGCCAGAGCCTCCAGATCATCCAGCAGCTGCGGATCAAAAGGGCGGCCTGCAGCCGCATCATCGATGGCGCGCCGGTAGACCTGGGTGGTGCGCGCCGTGTAGTAGTGCGACTTGGTCCTGCCTTCGATCTTCAGGCAGTCGACGCCAATCTCGACCAGCCTGTGCACATGCTCCACCGCGCGCAGATCCCTGGAGTTCATGATATAGGTACCCATCTCATCCTCCATGATCGGCATGAACTCACCCGGGCGCTGCTTCTCCTCCAGAAACCAGGTTTTATCAGCCTCAGGATGACGCTGAATCGTATCCAGCGAGACTTCAGGAGCAGGCTCCAACTCACCAACCTTGTACTCCCAGCGGCAGGCGTTGGTACAGGATCCCTGATTGGCGTCACGATGGTTGAAATAGCCCGACAGCAGGCAGCGCCCGGAGTAGGCGATGCAGAGTGCGCCATGCACGAAAACCTCGATCTCCATATCAGGGCAATCCTGACGAATCGCCTCGATCTCATCGAGCGACAGTTCGCGTGACAGTATGACGCGCGTCAGCCCTACTGACTGCCAGAATTTTACGCTTGCGGAATTCATGCTGTTGGCCTGCACCGAGAGGTGGATCTCCATCTCCGGCCAGTGTTCACGCACCATCATGATCAGCCCCGGATCCGCCATGATCAGCGCATCAGGTTGCATCTCGATCACCGGCCTGATGTCATCGATAAAGGTCTTCAGTTTGGCGCCATGAGGCATCGCATTGGTCGCCACAAAAAATTGCTTTCCCTGCGCATGCGCCTCGTCGATTCCTTCACGCAGATTCTGCTCCAAAAAGTCATTGTTGCGCACCCGCAGACTGTAACGAGGCATGCCCGCATAGACGGCGTCCGCACCGTATGCAAAGGCATAGCGCATATTCTTTATGGTACCGGCGGGTGAGAGGAGTTCAGGTTTTTTCATCATTTGCTTTGAATTGAAAAGAGGGTGATTTAGCGTTCCGCATTTCCGGCTGTCATCTCGACGCAGGCCGTTCCTGTGCATCCTGCCCTCACGGCATTTGTACATCCATGTACGGCAGAGAGATCTATGATCTCTCGTTCCCATGCTCCTGCGTGTGAATGCATATTAGACTGACGTATGGGTTACCAC
>DAOUQU010000056.1 GCA_030625445.1 Gammaproteobacteria bacterium | reverse complement strand
AACATGCCGGAATGACGAGGTTTTCAGGACATTCTGCTTATAGATATTTATGCACTCCTATACTAGCTTTAAGGTATCGTGAAGGATGCCCGTTTTTTACACGGGTTTTTTTCATAAATTACGCTTTAATGTGGTAATATGCTCCGTTAAATTATGATTATGGCTGGATTCGTAAAAATCCAGCCACACCAACAGCATCCTGGTGACAGGCATTACCTCGGACGCTGTCTAAGTAACCCCCCGGTCTATACCGGGCTTTTAAGTGGAGAACGAAAATGCCAAAAATGAAAACCAATCGTGGAGCCGCCAAGCGGTTTCGCAAAACCGCCTCCGGTGGTTTCAAACGAGCTCAGTCTCATCGCCGTCATATCCTGACGAAAAAGAGCACCAAGCGTAAACGCGCACTGCGCGCACCGGCAACACTGCACAAGTCAGATGTTGCAGTCGCCCGTCGTATGATCCCTTACGCCTGAATGAGAGGAGTGAACAATGCCTAGAGTAAAACGTGGTGTCACCGCACACGCAAAACACAAAAAAGTCCTGAAGCAGGCGAAAGGTTATTACGGCGCACGCCGTAAAATTTATCGTGTCGCCAAACAGGCGGTTATCAAAGCCGGCCAATATGCCTACCGTGACCGTCGCCAGAAAAAGCGCCAGTTTCGTTCGCTGTGGATTGCCCGTATCAACGCCGAAGCGCGTAACAACGGCCTCTCATACAGCCGCATGATCAACGGCCTGAACAAGGCTGGTATCGAAGTCGACCGTAAGATGCTGGCTGATATTGCTGTCCATGACAAGCCTGCATTCGGCGCCCTGGCGTCACAGGCCCGGGAAGCACTCGCCTAGACTGCATATTGCATGGCGACATGGAGTCATTGGAAGGGAGAAAGCCTGTTGGCTTTCTCCCTTTTTTTAACCCGTGAAAGTTTTTAACTGGTAAATCTGATGTCACAGCAACTGGAACAAACGCTGCAGCAGGCGCAGCAGAAAATCTCCTCTGCAGAGACGCTCGCCGAGCTGGATTTGACGCGTGTCGAGTATCTCGGCAAGAGCGGGGTTTTTACCGGGCAGTTGAAACAGCTCGGAAAACTGCCCAAAGAGGAGCGCCCGCAGGCAGGGCAGGCGATCAACAAGGCGAAAAAGATGCTGCAGCAACTCATACTGCAGCGCAAGGAAGTGCTTGAAACCGAGGCGCTCAAGCAGCGTCTGGAAGAGGAGCGCATCGATGTTACCCTGCCTGGCCGTGGTCTCGGAATCGGCGGTCAGCATCCTGTCACGCGAACACTGCAGCGCATCGAGACACTGTTTCGCAGCGCCGGTTTTGAAGTGGTGGAGGGGCCGGAGATCGAGGATGACTATCACAATTTCGAAGCCCTGAATATACCGGCGCACCACCCGGCGCGCGCCATGCACGATACCTTCTATTTCGACGAGCACATGCTGCTGCGTACGCACACCTCGCCGGTGCAGATTCGCACCATGGAAAAAAGCGGGCCGCCGCTGCGCGTGATTGCGCCCGGGCGCGTCTATCGTTGTGATTCCGACATCACCCATACGCCGATGTTTCACCAGGTGGAGGGTTTTATGGTCGATGAAAACGTCACATTCGGTGATCTCAAGGGGATTCTGCACGACTTCCTGGAGGCCTTTTTCGAGAAGCAGTTGAAGGTGCGTTTTCGTCCCTCCTACTTCCCGTTTACGGAGCCCTCGGCGGAGGCGGATATCGAATGCGTTATCTGCGGAGGCGAGGGATGCCGGGTATGCAGCCATACCGGCTGGCTGGAGGTGCTTGGCTGCGGCATGATCCACCCGGAGGTGTTTCATCATGTCGGCATCGACAATGAGGAGTTTACCGGCTATGCATTCGGCATGGGAGTGGAACGCCTCACCATGCTGCGCTATGGCGTCAATGATCTGCGTCTCTTTTTTGACAATGATCTGCGCTTTCTGAAGCAGTTTGCGTGAATTCAGGAAATACTAACCACGGAACACACTGACCACACGGAAAAAATTCTCTGTACACTGGTTCCCACGGTCCTCCGTGGTAACCCATGCCAGGGTAAATATATTCGTGTAATTGATCAAGAGATAGCAAGGTATGCGTTACCACGCGGGAGCGTGGGAACGAGGAAATCTGTGGAAAAAAACCGTAGAAGGGTGTCAATAAGCTTGCGCATTGCACCATGAATTTGGCAAACAGATTTTTTCAACCACGAAATACACGAAAAGCACGAAAATAGAGAAAACCGTCATGCCGGCGAATGCCGGTATCCACGTGCACTGGTTCCCTCGATCCTCTATGGGTAACCCATACCAGGGTATAAATATTTCGTGTTTTTCGTGACTTTCGTGGTCAATAATCTTTTCTCAACAGATAACAACAAATAGTGAACTGGAATAAATAGATGCGATTCAGTGAATCCTGGTTAAGAGAGTGGGTCAATCCGGATGTCGAGACGGATGACCTGTCACATCGTCTCAGTATGGCTGGCCTCGAGGTCGAGAGCGTCGAGCCTGCTGCGCCCGGGTTTAGCGGTGTGGTGGTTGGTGAAGTCATCAGTGTCGATCCCCATCCGGATGCCGATAAACTCAATGTGACGCAAGTCAATAGCGGTGCAGACGAGCCTCTGCAGATCGTGTGCGGTGCAAAAAATGTTGCCGCCGGCATGCGTGTTCCTGTGGCGACAGTCGGTGCCAGACTGCCTGGCGATTTCAAGATCACCCGGGCGAAACTGCGTGGTGTGGAGTCGCTGGGAATGATCTGCTCGGCCTCGGAGCTGGGGCTGGCTGACTCCTCGGAAGGCATTATGCCGCTACCTGTTGATGCGCCGATTGGAGAGGATTTTCGGCGCTATCTGGATCTCGATGATCACTGCATCGAGGTTGACCTGACCCCGGATCGCGGGGATTGTCTGAGCCTGATGGGGGTTGCGCGTGATGTCTCGGCTATTTTTAGCTGTGATCTGCATGAAACCACTGCTGCTGACGTCCCTGTAACGAGTGACAGCAGCATAGAGGTGATGCTGGGTGCGCCGCAAGCCTGCCCCGGGTATCTGTGCCGCATTGTCAGGGGAATAGATCCCGCTGCTGAAACACCACTGTGGATGCAGGAGCGCCTGCGCCGGGGCGGCATGCGCTCTCTCGGCGTCGTTGTCGATATCACCAACTTTGTGCTGCTGGAGCTGGGGCAGCCGATGCATGGCTTTGATCTCGATAAACTCAGCGGCGGCATCACTGTGCGTATGGCCAATGAAGGCGAGAAGCTTGAACTGCTCGATGGCGGCGAAGCAACCCTGAACGGGGAGACGCTGGTGATCGCCGATGATGACAAAGCCCTGGCAATGGCCGGCATCATGGGTGGCGCAGCGACTGGCGTGACCCAAACGACAAAGCATGTATTGCTTGAAAGCGCCTTCTTTGAACCATTGGCAATCAGCGGCAAGGCCCGTTCCTATGGTCTGCACACCGACTCATCGCATCGTTTTGAGCGCGGCGTTGATCCGGCCTTGCAGCGCAGGGCGATAGAACGCGCCACTGCATTGCTGCTTGAGATTGCCGGCGGCTCCGCGGGAGCGATCATCGAAGCCCGGGCTGATGATTTCTCTGTGGAACCTGAAGTGATCCATCTTCGCCGCTCCCGCATCGAGCGTCTGCTGGGTGTCGCCATCGATGATGAGATCGTCTCTTCATCTCTGCAGCGTCTCGGTATGTCGCTCGCTGCGTGCAATGACGGCTGGATGGTGACGCCGCCAAGCTGGCGTTTTGATCTCTCCATCGAGGCTGATCTGATCGAGGAGGTTGGCCGCATCTATGGTTATGACAACATTCCGCAGACGCACGGCCATCTCTCCCTGACCATGCACCTGCCGCCGGAGGCGGGTTTCAGTCTTGAGCGCGCCACAAATCTGCTGAATGCCAGGGAGTATCAAGAGGTGATCACCTACAGCTTCATCTCACCGGAGGCTGCCGGGCATCTGCATCCGCATGGTGAACAGATTACACTGGCCAACCCGATCTCGGCGGATATGTCCGTCATGCGCCCGTCACTCTGGGGTGGATTGCTGGAGACGGCAAGGCATAACCTGGCGCGCCAGCAGGAGCGTATTCGTTTACTTGAGACTGGGTTGAGGTTTAACCAGCAAGACAATGAAATTAAACAGGAAAAGTGTTTATCTGGACTGCTAATTGGCACGCGCGCCGCCGAACAGTGGGGAGAGGCGACTGAAACCGTCGATTTTTTTGATCTCAAGGGAGATGTCGAATCGCTGCTCTCACTGACGGGATCCGCTGATGAGTTTAACTTCGTTGCTGCGCAACATCCTGCGCTGCATCCGGGGCAGTCGGCCCGTATCGAGCGTAACGGGAGAGCTGTCGGGTGGCTGGGCTTGCTGCATCCAAAACTTGAAAAGTCTTTTGGGATCAAAGGAAAAGCCTATCTTTTTGAGATCGTTTTGAGCAAACTGGAGCCCGGATCAATACCAGCTTTTACGCCGTTGTCAAAATTCCCCCGGATTCGCCGCGATTTCGCCATTGTCGTGAATCGGGAGATCTCTTTTGCACGGGTCGAGCAGGTGATTCGTCAATCTGCCTCTGAAATTGTGCAGGATATCCGTCTTTTTGATGTTTATACCGGGGAAAATGTCGAATCAGGCAGAAAAAGTTTAGCTTTGAGCTTGATTTTACAGGATAAATCACGGACACTAGGTGACGACGAGGTGCAAAAAGCCTCTCAACAGGTGCTGACAGCACTTGAGACAAATCTGGGCGCAACACTGCGGGAGTCATAAATGACGTTAACCAAAGCTAATTTGGCAGAGTCTCTATTCGATGAAGTAGGTCTTAATAAACGCGAAGCCAAAGAGCTGGTCGAACTTTTCTACGAGGAGATCAAACGCTCGCTGGAGCAGGGGCAGCAGGTCAAGCTGTCAGGCTACGGCAATTTTGATCTGCGCGAAAAAAAGCAGCGCCCCGGACGTAATCCGAAGACTGGAGAGGAGATACCCATTTCACCAAGACGGGTTGTCACTTTCCGGCCTGGACAAAAACTAAAAGCGAGGGTTGAAGGCTATGCTGGACGCGAGTGAAGTACAAATTGAACTACCTCCCATTCCGGGAAAACGTTATTTTACGATTGGTGAAGTGAGCGAATTGTGCGTGGTTAAACCCCATGTGCTGCGCTACTGGGAGCAGGAGTTTCCGCAGCTCAAGCCGGTCAAACGCCGGGGCAATCGCCGTTACTATCAACGCCATGATGTGATGATGATTCGCCAGATCCGCAGCCTGCTGTATGAGCAGGGTTTCACCATCGGTGGTGCCAGACAGCAATTGTCGGGAGACGCGGCGAAACAGGATCACCATGAGAGTCTGCAGCTGATTCACCAGTTGCGTGTCGAGTTGGAAGAGATCCAGCAGATTCTCAAGCGGTAGAGAACGGCAACCACGGAACATACGGAAAAAGAAAGCCGGAAGGTCAGAGTGATCGGTATTCACAGATCTGCTCTAATTCTTATAGATTCTTTTTCCGTGTGTTCCGTGGTGAAAAAAGTTGTTATTGACACTTCGGCATCCTCAACGTAGGATGCCGTCTCTATTTTCGGGGTGTAGCGCAGCCTGGTAGCGCACCGCAATGGGGTTGCGGTGGTCGGAAGTTCGAATCTTCTCACCCCGACCAATTAAAACAGTACTTAATAATTACCAGATCAGGAGCCTTCAATGAAAGTGTCACTTTATAAATTTCTCTCAATTGTCCTGCTGGTTCTCCTTGTTGCAGGCTGCACAACACAGCAAACTGCTGAGCCTGAGGTCATCAAGCCGGAACAAGTTAAATTCTATACGAATGCCCCCGGTGACTATATTGTAAAGGGGAATGTTACAGCTACCAGTAAACCTAAAATGACAGCACAGGAAATCGAAGATTACCTGGTTCATCAGGCCCGTCTTCAGGCTGCCAGCATGGGCGCCAATGGTGTGCTGATTCTTGGCTATACCGGTAAGGGGGCATCAGAAACCGTTGATGTCTACCGCAACGGCCGTTATATCCCTGTCCCGGCTCATACCAAGACAGTGAACGCCCAGGCGATCTACGTTCGTAGGAAAAACTAGTAGCGAAGATAGTAGCGAGTACTGAGTAGCGAGGACTGAGTAAAAGATAGTAGCGAGTACTCAGTCTTCACGACTCAGTACTCACGTCTTTTATAGCCAGCGCACCAGATAATAGATGCGTAATCCTTCTGACGAGACAGATGGGCCATAGACCACGGCCGCTCCTAATTTCTCCACTCCCCCGGTGCGTGACAGCGCCTCCTCTTCATCGGCAACCGTGGTGACGCAGCCCTCTGGAAAACGCTTGCGGTTTTTTCGCGGGTTTTGAATAACCGCGAAACTCTCCTGCTGGATGCCTGAATCAGGATCAACAGGAAAGTGCGTCATGCAGCAGGCTCCTTGACGATCTTTTTAAGCTTGGCGATATCACTCCTGGCGCGGTCTGAACCAAGCAATTCAATATCACCATCGCGGCGCAGTCCTGCAATGGTACGGCTGACAGTTTCAGTAGTCAGAGAGAGCATGTTTCCAATATCTTCCCTGCCCGGCATATAAAACTCTTCATGGGGACAGTTTTCCGAGAGCCAGATCAACAGTCGTACAACGCGATAGCGGGATGGCCCGGTCGAGAGTCTGGTCAACCATGTGTCGGAAGTCGTCAGAGCATGCTGCCATTTTTTCAACAGATTTGCGTGGAGTTCAGGACTCTTTTGAGAGAGGTCAAGTACGATATCTGCGGGAATTTTGCACACACTGACTTTTGTCATCGCGATGGCGTCATGCTGGTATTCAGCTGCGGTGACTGCCTCTATCCCGGCTAGATCGCCTTTTCTCATAAGCCTGACGATGCGCTGTTCGCCGGTCGGTAAATATTGCACCAGTTTCACAACGCCATCGTGCAGGGTGTAGATATAGTCAGCCTTCTCGTCGATCTCATACAGCTTGCTGCCTTTTTCGATCACTTCGTACTGGATGGGTGAGTGCATCTGCAGAAGGTCTTCCGGTTTGACATCGGCAAACAGCGCGATTTCACGTGTGGGACACAAGTTGCACTCTTCGAAAGCCAGAAACTCTTTGTTGCATTCAGCGTCTGTCATGGTATTTCCCGGTTGGTATACAGATGAGGAGGCTTGATTTTTATCAAGTCACACAATTTTATTATATTAGCACATACTTAAGTAAATGCAAAATATGCAGATAATAAATATGAACCATTATGATGCTCATGGGAATAGGCGAATCTATGTGCGGCTATAGGGGTATTCCATGATTGCGGCATCTTCTTGAGGTTGTACTATCCTTTCATAGTGCAACATTACTACTATTACCAGGTGAAATCCTATGTTGAAACAACTCGTTGTCATCTTCTCTGTTCTCACGATCTTGCCGTTATCTCTCTCGGCGGAGGTTTCAAAAAAGGGGCCGCCGCTGGCCGCAGAGTACCAGGCTGACAAAATCACTGATGCAGTCTATGTCATCCATGGCCCGGTCGCTGACCCCGGTGTGGAAAATCAGGGATTTATGAATAATCCCGCATTTGTGCTGACCGATGCCGGGGTTGTGGTTATTGATGCGGGCAGCAGCGTTCAGACAGGCGAGATGGTAATTGAAAAAATCAGGGCGCTGACAGACCAGCCTGTGGTTGCGACATTCTCGTCACATATTCATGGCGATCACTGGCTGGGGAACCAGGCGATCAGGGAAGCCTGGCCGGATGCGAAACTCTATGCGCATCCAAACCTGATTAGTGGTGTGGAGGCGGGCGAAGGAGAGGCCTGGATCGATGTGATGCTGCGTCTGACCGAAGGGGCAATCCGTGGAACCACTGTGGTTGCAGCTGATATTCCTATTAATGATGGTGACAGCATCAGCATCGGCGGAAAAACCTTTGCCATCCATCACACGGCCAGGGCACATACCACCAGTGACATCATGGTGCACGTGGTTGAAGAGGATGTCCTGTTCCTCGGTGACAATGCCATGAATGCACGTCTCGGCCGCATCGATGGTGGAAGCTTTAAGGGGTTGAAGGCAGCCCTGACAAAGGCGATCGAGATCAACAGCAAACACTACGTTCCCGGTCATGGGCACACTGGCGGCAAAGAGGTTGCTGAAAATTTCCTGCTGCTGGTATCGACAATTTTCGAAGTCGTGAAAAAAGAGTACGAAAATGATCTCACCGATTATGAAATCAAACCCATCGTCGTCAAGCAGCTTGATCAATGGAAGGATTGGCAGGGCTTTGATCATGGTATCGGCAAGTTTGTCAGCCTGGCGTACATCGAAGTTGAAGAGGATGCGTTCTAATCCGTCACTTCCTCTGTTATTTCTTTATTACCACGGAACACACGGAATAGACCGAGTTTTGCAAGAAGCTCTAATGCACTTAATCAGTCACCACGAAGTACACGAAGCAACGTAGGCTGGATAAGACGCTTTCACTGATCTTTGATAAAATGTAGGATCTTCCAGCGCCGTCATCCGGCTTTGTGTTGCCGGATTTCGCCTACGCTCATCCGGCCTACGACTGTAGGGCGCAATAACCAACGGGCATTGCGCCGCATGGCATGGTGTAAATGCGCTATCGCTTATTACACCCTACGGATTGCTGTTTTGTTGTTTGCACTGGGTTATTGAGTGGTTACTTATCTCTTTTCTTTGCGATCGGGCTGTTTTTACTTGCTTTTTTGTGAAAAGGCTTTAAAATTTCCGCTCTTGTGGATTCGCTTGTTGGCGAATTCTACTCCTTGCTTCACTGCATACGGCAGGAGGCATTTTTATCCATAAGGAGCAATCTATGCGTCAT
>DAOUQU010000098.1 GCA_030625445.1 Gammaproteobacteria bacterium | reverse complement strand
CCTATGGGCGCAAAATTCGGTTGGATTTTGTAACCTACGGATATTCTACAATATTTTTTTGCACGCATTGAACGACTTACCGTCTGACAAAGTATATGCGAGGTGATTAGGCGGTATTTCGCCCCAAAATCAGCGTGTAGAGCCCCTTGGGGCTTTCTTTTTGGCTACAAAAGATAAAGTATATGCTATCCTTGTATCATAATGCATATACTTTATCATTTGAGGTAGGCGATGGATCTCACTGCAGTGATGCGCTGGTTCAAGAAGCAAAAAGTCGTGACGGTTGTTCAGTTGGCCAGCTGGCTGTCATGCTCCGTTGTGACGGCGCGTCGACGCTTAAAAGTCTTGAGCGCCTACACGAGCTATAATCGCAATGGTCGCTATTACACCTTGCCGGAGATCGCTCAATTCGACGACATTGGCCTGTGGCGGCATCAGGGGGCCTTCTTCTCGAAGCACGGCAATCTGAAGCAAACCCTGGTCCATCTGGTCACTCACTCAGAGCAAGGGTTGAGTAGCACAGAGTTGGGCGAGATGCTTGGGCTGCAGCCGCGCTCCTTTCTCTCGCACTTTCGCGACCATCCTGCGATCTACCGGGAGAATAGGATGGGCCGCTGGATTTGGTTCGCCGCCGATTCCAAGACCCGGGAACAACAAATGCAGGCCCGTTTGGCTCAGGAGGTTGCCGGGGAGTCACGCATGCCATCCGATATGGAGGCGGTGATGATACTGGTCGATCTGATTGACCATCCACAAAGTGATGTGAAACAGATCGCGCGCCGACTCAAATCCAAACAACACGACATCGATGTAACCGCCATCCGACAACTGCTCGAACATCATGGCCTACTAAAAAAAACGGTGGCTATTCCAGCGTCAGATACTTGAGCCATCATCTCGAGAAATTGCAAGTCAATCTCTCTACTGGTGTCTTGTTTCCAGAGAAACCATTAATACGGTTTGCTCCCAATCAGAGCGCTTGTCCTGCATGTGATTCCGCCAACCGCGTGTTGAAAACGCACACCCGGGAGGTTGCCACGCTGCGTATCGGTCATTTCACTGCCCATGAGACACAAACCTCTTGTCCCCGCTGTGTGGAGCAACCGGTGTTTCTGGCCGAAGAGTTGCAGCAACTGGTTCCTCCCGGCGCCCGCTACGGCTACGATGTGCTCGTGTTTGTAGGGCAGGCCATCTTTCTACACTGTCGCAATGGCAAAGAGATTCAGCAGGAACTCCATGCAAAGAACATCGCTATCTCGCTTCGGGAGATCGATTATCTGGGCAGGCGGTTTATCGTCTATCTGGCATTGGCGCACGAACAAAGCCAGGAGAAGATCAAGCAGTTCATGGGTTCACAGGGCGGCTATATTTTACATTTGGACGGGACATGCGAAGGCGACAGCCCCCACCTCATGAGCACCATCGACGCACTCTCCAAAATCGTTCTCGACAATATCAAGATCCCCACGGAAAACGCCCGTGAACTGATTCCTTTTCTCAGGAGAATCCAGCAGGCATACGGTGACCCGATTGCACTGGTGCACGATATGGGAGGTGCGATTTTGAAGGCCGTCGCGGAGGTCTTTCCAGGCGTGCCGGACTTTATCTGCCATTTTCATTTTCTCAAAGACATCGGCAAAGATCTGCTTGGACACGACTACAGCACCATTCGTAGACATCTGAGGAGGTATGGCATACGCGGCACGTTACGCAAGACGGCAAAAGCGCTCAAACAAGCCATCGAGGATGCCCCGGATGCACGACAGTCTCTTAGCCATTATCTTGAGAGCAAGCAACTGGATGAACCGGACACACCACTGCACCCTCTGGCAGCCGCCTATCTCATCATCAGCTGGGTGTTGGAGGCAAAGAGTGAATCCAATGGCTTCGGTTTTCCATTCGACAGGCCACATCTTGATTTTTACCAGCGGCTGCAGGAGGCTTATCCAAAATTGAAAGCACTCAAGCAGAAGATGGGGGCTGATGCTTCTTTACTGCCGCTGATGCCGGTCAGCAAGACATTGACCGACAAGGCGCTCTCCAGCACGGTATCGAGAATGCTTGATACGCTCAGGGTCTTCGATCACTTGAGAGAGGTTATGCGGATTGCGCAACCTGATAGCCGGGAGGGATTGAATGACGAGGGTAATGCCGACATGGCAACCATCAAGGCGAGCCTTACCCGGTTTCGTCACTCACAGGAGATCAAAAACCTGGCGGCTACAACGCTTGTCTACCGGAAAATGGTGAGGCAGATCGACAAATACTGGGAGAAACTATTCGCCGATCCGATTCAGGTCTCCACAAAAACAGGTTCTACTTTCGTGCAACCGCAAAGGACGAATAATATCCTGGAGCAGTTCTTCAGAGACCTGAAGCGCAAAGGCCGCAAGCGAAGTGGTAACCATGCATTATCGAAAACACTGAAAACAATGCTGGCGCAAACGCCCCTCGTCAAAAACCTGGAGAACCCGCAGTACATGGAAATCATCTTAAACGGAAAAGCCGATCTTGCAGAACGATTTGCTGAAATCGATATCGTTCAGGTCCGCAAGGCTTTTGAGCAGGCGCAGAGAGTCACGCAGAAGTATCCAAAGAGAATGGCGGAAGTATTTAAAATCCCCAATCTCCCACAACGATTGCTTGAAATGCCTCTGAAAAAGACTGCGGCCTCCTAAATCCAACCGAATTTTGCGCCCATAGGAAAAAATTGGCATACGATTTGGATTCAAAACCTGAAGAGGAAAAGCCGTAATGAAACGTCATAAATCATTGACAATAATTTAACAGCTGGCGTTTGGACGGGCTAGACCTTGATGGGCTGGCCCGTTTTGCTTTTTAAGTGAAGTGTGTTTATATACGTTTGTCATTACGAGCGACAAAATCACCGGGAGTGATTTTGAACGCACGAAGTGCGGCCCGTAAGGGCGGAACCCATGGACGGGCGCAGTAACCGCGGCAACTTGTGATGAGGTTGCCGCGCTTTGCTTGCAATGACGGTTGTTATTAATTGAAGTGGAGTGATCAGAAGTGAAATTATTACGTGAACCGCTGGTGCATTTTATGCTCATCGGCGCAGCTATTTACCTGTTATACGGTGCGTTTGCCGAACCGGTGATGGAAGAGAGTGATAAAACTATAGTTGTGACTGCAGGTGAAGTCGAGTGGATGCAAACTGCCTGGCAAAAACGCTGGAACCGGCCGCCGACGGCTGCAGAGTTTGACGGCCTGATGCAGCAGTACATCCGCGAGACCGTGCTCTACCGCGAAGCGCTGACCATGGGGCTCAACAAGCACGACCAGGTCATCCGCCGCCGCCTGGCGCAGAAGCTGGAGTTCCTCGCCAAGGACCTGGTGGCGTTGACGCCGCCCGGCGAAGAGGATCTGCACACCTACTTCGAGGAGCACAAGCAGCGCTACCAGCAGCCAGCCCTCTACACCTTCACCCAGGTCTTTATCGATCCGGACAAGCGCGACGATGCGACCCTGGATGATGCAAAAAAGATCAAGGCGGAGTTGATCGCCCTGGGCGATGATATCGGCGATGCCGGCGCGCTCGGCGACAGCTTCATGCTGCAGAACTACTTTCCACAAAAGGATCAGACCGAAATTCAGAAACAGTTCGGCAGTGGCTTTACCGAATCCCTGATTGCGCTTTCACCCGGGCAATGGCACGGGCCGGTGCTCTCCGGCTATGGTGTACACCTGGTGTATGTGCAGGCGGTCAGCGAGCCCCCGGCGCCGGTGTTCGCCGAGGTGAGCGAGCGGGTGGAGCAGGAGTGGAAGAGCGACAAGGGCGAGGAGCTCAACGAACAGTTCTACGAGAGCCTGCGTGAGCAGTACAGCGTGGTCATCGAAGAGCCGCTGAAGGCGGACGATGACACTGCGCAGGGCAGCGAAGCCCCGGCGAACAGAGAGTCGCTTGCAGCGATTCAGGATATGGCACGATGAAGCGGCTTCAGTGGCTGCCGCTGGTTGCAGCCCTGCTGGCGGGGCTGTTTGCGCCAATGCAGGCTAACGCCGATGAGATCCGTCCCGCACTGCTCGATATCAAAGAGCAGAGCACTGGCCTGTTCGCGGTTACCTGGAAGGTGCCCACGCGTGGCGACAAGGTGCTGGCCATCACACCACGGCTGCCGGAGAGTCTGCAGTTGGTGGGTTCGCCAACCATTCAGGAAGCCCCCGGCGCACGCATCGAACACGCCACCTACAAGAGCAGCGGTGCGCCGCTGAGCGGCCAGACCATTACTATCGATGGCCTGACAGCGACGCAGACCGATGTGCTGTTGCTGGTTCAACTGCAGGACGGCGCTTCGCATTCGGCGATTTTACGGCCCGCATCACCGCAGTTCACCATCCCGCTGGAGGCGTCAAAACTGAAGGTCGCCGGCGACTATTGGCGCATGGGCACAGTGCATATCCTCGAAGGGGTCGATCACCTGCTGTTCGTGCTGGCGCTGATGCTAATCGTCACCGGTTTCAAGCCGCTGCTGAAGGCGGTCACCGCATTTACCGTCGCGCACAGCATCACGCTGGCGCTGGCGACACTGGGTGTCGTGCATATCCCGTCGGCGCCCACCGAAGCGCTCATCGCGTTGAGTATCCTGTTTCTGGCTGTCGAGATCATTCACAGCAGGCAGGGCAAGGTCAGCCTGACCGAGCAGTATCCGTGGGTGGTCGCCTTCGCATTCGGCTTGTTCCACGGCCTTGGCTTTGCCGGCGCGTTGTCAGAAATCGGCTTGCCCCAGCAGGAAATTCCGCTGGCGCTGCTGATGTTCAATGTCGGCGTGGAAACCGGGCAGCTGATGTTCATTGGGGCCGTCCTCGCGCTGTTTGCCGTGCTCAAACGTCTGCCCGTCACGCTGCCGCAAGGCGCATGGCGCGTGCTGCCTTACAGTATCGGCAGCATTGCCGCTTACTGGACGATAGACCGGGTGATGTCCTTTCTGCCCGTTGCGATATAGCGGATTATCTCGTTCCCACCGTCCTGTTTGCCGTGCTCAATCGCCTGGCCATCACGCTGCTGCAAGGCGCGTGCTGTGACAGCATCGTCCGTAGTTCCCGTGGTGTTCATTTCCGTCGATGCCTCAACGGATCCGGAACCGCAATTTTGTCGTTTACGGGGTGCCTGTTGTGTTTGACCGAAAACAATTTAGAATTGTAATAAGTTTGAACAGTGACAAGTGAGCGTGCCATGAAAAATGGAAATCTGAGTTCAACAATATCCATCATGTGTCGTAGGGTGGTTGCCTGGGGCATGGTCCTGATGATTGCCTGCGTTCCCGCCGCTACACTTTCTGCGGAGCAGGATCTCGAACCGGCAACGGAGGAAGCAATAGAGCAGGCTGCAACTCAGGCAGCTGAGAAGGTTGTTGAGAAGGTTGTTGAGAAGGTTGTTGAGAAGGCTGCTGCTGAGGTTGCAGAAAAGGCGGCGGAAAAGGCAGTGGAGAAGGTCGCTGCAGACGCTGCTGCTGAAGACGAACTCAAGGCACAACGTCCGGAAGAGTGGAAGGGAGCGACAAAGGTTGACTTCTTTGTGTTTGTGCTCGACATCGACGAGATTGATGATGCGAGCCAGAATTTCACTGCAAACGTATGGATTCGTCTGCGCTGGAAGGATGAACGTCTTGCAAATCCGGGGGGAGTGATACGGAAGAAGCGACTGGAGGAGGTCTGGAATCCGCAGGTGCTGCTGGCTAATCGTCAGGGCCTGGTATCAAAATCCCTGCCTGAAGTTGTTGTGATCCATCCGGATGGTACGATTGTCTACGATCAACGCTACACTGGGCATTTGTCCCAGCCCTTGATGCTCTCTGAATTTCCCTTCGACAAGCACACTTTTACTATTCACTTTGTCGCCGCCGGTTACACCATTGACCAAGTTGCCTTCGCGCCTGGTATCGGCAAGGTAAATCCCTCGCTCATCGGTGGAGAAATTGCCGACACATGGTCGTTGCCGGACTGGAAGCGGGTGCAATTCGAGGCGCTGCCTCTTTTCTACGAACCGCTGGAAGGGTTGAAAGTCCCGGGTTTTGCAGCTCGCTTCGAAGCCAAACGGTATATCGCCTATTACATCTGGCAAATAGTCTTGCCGCTTGCCGTGGTGGTGGTTATGTCCTGGGCGGCCTTCTGGATTGGCAGAGTTCACGTTGGTGTGCGCATCGGCGTGGCAACCAGTTCCATACTGACACTGATCGCCCAGCGTTTCGTATTTGCGAGTCTTTTGCCCCGGCTTCCCTATATGACACGTCTGGACTACTTCACCGTCGGTAGTACGCTGCTGGTATTTATGGCATTGCTTGTCGTGGTGATGACATCCTACCTGTCGACGATTGATCGCGATCCACCGGCCAAAGTTGTGGACCTGTCTGCTCGTGTGGCTTTTCCCGTGGTTTTCCTGTCGCTATTAGGCTGGTTCTTCTTTGGTTAATTTCACGATCTCTATTATC
>DAOUQU010000358.1 GCA_030625445.1 Gammaproteobacteria bacterium | reverse complement strand
AAAACTGGAATTGGAAGATGCAACGCATTTCTATGAACTTGAGTTTGAAGGTCTTGGCTGGAGATTCAAAGAGGAGGTAAAGAAGGCGGCAATAAGAGTCTCTGAATATCCAGAAGCATGGTCAGTAGAACGTGGTGATGTCAGAAAATGTCTGATCCCTGTAACCAGGAGCAGAGTCTCCTCACACTTAAAACCTAAAACCTAAAACCTAAAACCTACCTCTTTCCTGCTTTACGCTGCGGAAACAGCACAGCTGCCACATCCTCATAGCGGCTGGCGAAGTGAACCTTGAATCCCCTGGTGATGTGTTGCGGGATCTCTGCATAATCCCCCTGGTTGTCTGCCGGCAGTATCAGTTCGCGAATCCCTGCACGGCGGGCGGCGATCACTTTTTCGCGAACCCCTCCAATGGGAAAGATTTCGCCTGTGAGGGTGAGTTCGCCTGTCATGGCGATGTTGCGCGCCGGTTTGCGATCCAGTGCCAGGGATAACAGGGCGCTGGCCATGGCGGCGCCGGCAGAGGGGCCGTCTTTGGGTGTCGCCCCGGCAGGGACATGCAGATGGATGAAGGCTTCCTTGAAGTATTCGGGATCGGCATCGAATGCCTCGGCATGGCTGAGAATATAGCCATAGGCGATCTCTGCCGACTCTTTCATGACATCGCCAAGCTGACCGGTCAGCTTGAAGCCGCGGTTGAAGCTGTGGGTGTGAACGGCCTCGATACTCAGCGTTGCTCCCCCCATGCTGGTCCAGGCCAACCCGGTGATGACGCCGATGCCGTTGAGGTTGCGTTCATCCTTGAAGAGAGGGTGACCCAGGTAGGACTCCAGATCCTCCTTCTTGATCTCGATCGGTGTTGCTTCATCATGCAGGATTTTCACCACGCACTTGCGCACGATTTTACCAATCATCTTCTCCAGTCGGCGTACACCGGCATCGCGCGCATAGCGATCAATGATCGCACGCAGTGCAATAGCTCCGAGCTTGATCTGGTTGCGTTTCAATCCCGCCCGCTTTATCTGGCGTGGAAGCAGGTATTTACGTGCAATCTGCAGCTTCTCCTCTGCGATATAGGCTGACAGGGGGATCACCTCCATGCGATCCAGCAGAGGCGCCGGTATAGTGTCGGTCTGGTTGGCGGTGCAGATGAAGAGGGTGTTGGAGAGGTCGAAGCGCAGATCGAGATAGTGATCCAGGAAATCACGGTTCTGTTCGGGATCCAGCACTTCCAGCAGTGCGGAGGCCGGGTCGCCATGATATGAGTTCCCGATTTTGTCGATCTCATCCAGCATGATCACAGGATTCTGCGTCTCCGCCTCTTTCATCGCCTGAATGAATTTTCCAGGCATGGCGCCGATATAGGTGCGGCGGTGTCCCTTGATTTCTGCCTCATCGCGGATGCCTCCGACCGAGAGGCGAAAATAGTTGCGATCCAGCGCGGCTGCGATCGAGTGGCCGATCGAGGTCTTGCCAACGCCCGGTGGCCCAACCAGCAGAATGATGGAGCCGCTGATCTCTCCCTTCATCTTGCCGACGGCGAGAAACTCGATGATGCGCTCCTTGACGTCGTCGAGTCCATAATGGTCACGATCCAGAACCTTGCGGGCGTGCACCAGGTCGAGGTTGTCCTGTGATTCGACTCCCCAGGGCAGCACCGTAATCCAGTCGATGTAATTGCGCGTGAGGGCATATTCAGGAGAGCCGGTCTCGAGCACGGCGAGTTTTTTCATCTCCTCAGCGAGACGTTTTTCCGCCTGTTCGCTGAGCTTCAGCTTCTCTATGCGCTCGCGGAAGGTGTCGAGTTCGGCGGTGCGGTCATCCTTGGCGATGCCCAGCTCCTGCTGAATCTCTTTAAGCTGTTCACGCAGGAAAAATTCGCGCTGCTGTTTATCCATGCGCTCCTCGACGCGCTGACGGATATTGTGCTGGGATTTGGCAACTTCCAGCTCGTTGTGCAGCAGGTTGATGACCTTCTCCATGCGTGGCAGCACCTTGGGCGTCTCCAGCACCTCCTGCAACTCC
>DAOUQU010000267.1 GCA_030625445.1 Gammaproteobacteria bacterium | reverse complement strand
CGAGTTGCTGAAAAAATATGCGGCCCTGCCTAGTGTGACAGCTTACCTGGGCTCTGTGCATGATGACATTATTGCAAATATTGAAGACTTTCTGCAGGACGAATCTGCTGACCCGGGCATCGAGAACCGGCAGCAGTCAGCATCTGCCGAACTGCAGCGATTCGAGGTCAATGTACTGGTGGACAATAGTCTGTTGCAGGGTGCACCCGTCATCTACGAGGATAACCCGACCTATAACAATCTGGCGGGAAGAATCGAACATATTGCAGAGTATGGAACCATGATCACGAATTTTTCGTTGATCAAGCCGGGTGCGCTGCACCGGGCGAATGGCGGCTATCTGATCCTGGATGCGGACAAAATTCTTAATCATGATTTTGCCTGGGAGTTGTTGAAGCGTGCGCTCTATGCAAAAGAGATTCGCATCGAGACACTGGAGCATGCGCTGAGCCTGGTGAATACTATCTCCCTGGAACCGCAAACCATCCCGTTGCACATCAAGCTAATCCTGGTTGGAAGCCACTCGATCTACGGGCTGCTGAAATCTCATGATCCTGAATTTGACGAGCTGTTCAAGGTGATGGTTGATTTTGCCGGGGACCTTATTCGTGATGCAGCATCCACGCAGCAGTTTGCAGCACTGATAGCCGACATGGTCAAGCAGAATGATCTTCTGGTGGTAACGCGGGATGCAGTCGCACGCATTATTGAGTACGCTTCCCGCGAGGCTGATGATGCTGAAAAGCTATCCCTGCACCTGGGCTGCATCAAGGATCTGCTGATGGAATCGGATTACTGGGCAAGGCGGGAGAATCATCGGCAGATATCACGCTGTGACGTTCAGCGGGCAATTGATGCCCGTCTGCATCGCTCTGATCAGTTGCGTGAAATCATGCATGAAGAGATCCTGCGAGACACTGTACTGATTGATACCAGTGGAAAATGCAGCGGCCAGGTCAATGCGCTTACAGTCATTTACACAGGTGATTTCAGCTTTGGCCAGCCGTCGCGCATCACAGCGACTGCGCATCTTGGTGACGGCAAGGTGACGGACATTGAACGTGAGGTTGAGATGGGAGGACCGATACACTCCAAGGGTGTGTTGATTCTCTCATCCTGCCTGGCGCATCGCTATGCACAGAAGCAGACTCTGGCGTTAGGCGCAACACTGGTTTTTGAACAAAATTATGCGGAGGTGGAGGGTGACAGCGCATCAATTGCCGAATTCTGTGCACTCCTCTCTGCACTGACGAATGTTCCAATTCGACAGGATCTCGCGGTGACCGGGTCGATGAACCAGTTTGGCCAGGTGCAGGCGATCGGCGGGGCAAACCAGAAGATAGAGGGGTTCTATGATATCTGCCTGGCCCGCGGTCTGACAGGAGTGCAGGGCGTCATTATCCCGCGCACCAATATCAAGCATCTGATGCTGCGTCAGGATGTTGTCGATGCAGTTGCGCAGAAACAATTTTATATCTATGCCATCGACGAGGTCGATGAAGCGCTGGAATTGCTGACTGGATTGCCGGCAGGCGATATGGATGAAAAGGGCGGTTATGCAGAGGGAACAATCAATGCACTGGTCGTTGAAAGGCTGGATGAACTGCACAAACTGCATAAACAGGAGTCACACGATGAACATGAAAAAGAGTGAGGAGTGAGGAGTGAGGGGTGAGTGTCTCGTTCCCACGCTCCTGCGTGGGAATGCATAATCGATGTATGGGTTATACCACGGAGGAGCGTGGGAACCAGTGTGAAAAAGAGTGAGGACTGAGGACCGAGGAACGAGGGGTGAGTGTTTTCTCGTTCCCACGCTCCTGTGTGGGAATGCATAACGATGTATGGGTTGCCACGGAGGACCGTGGGAACCAGTGTGGTTTTTGTTTTCCTTTTCCGTGTGTTCAGTGTGTTCCGTGGTATGAATTTTTCATGGAGAGCACTTTTGATGAGCATGAATGGCTTGTATACTTTCCACGGATTGAATGCATAAATCACTTCTGGAGTGATACATGGAATATAGAGATTATTATGAAATCATGGGTGTTGATCGTGACGCCACCCAGGATGAGATCAAGCGCGCCTATCGCAAGCTGGCGCGTAAATATCACCCGGATGTGAGCAAGGAGGCGGATGCCGAACAGAAGTTCAAACAGGTCGGAGAAGCCTACGAGGTGCTCAAAGATCCGGAAAAACGCGTCGCTTATGATCAGCTGGGCAAGGCCGGCGCTGCTGGCGAGGAGTTCACTCCGCCGCCAAACTGGGATGCCGGTTTTGAATTCAGCGGCGGCGGTTTTACCGAGGGTGACTCTGCGGCCTACAGCGACTTTTTTGAATCGTTGTTTGGCCAGGGAGCGAAACAAGCGCATGCACAGCAAAGAAGCTATCGTGCGCGCGGCGAAGATCACCATGCAAAGGTCTTGGTTGACCTGGAAGATGCTTACAGCGGTGCGACGCGAACCATCACACTACAGGCGCCGGAACTTGATGCCCAGGGGCATCTACACACCAGGGATCGAACCCTGAATGTCAAGATTCCGAAAGGCATCAGGCAGGGTCAGAAGATCAGGCTTAACGGCCAGGGATCCCCGGGAATCGGTAATGGAGCTGCAGGCGATCTCTATCTGGAGATAGAGTTCAAGGCGCATCCACTCTACCGTGTCGAGGATCGTGATCTCTACCTCGATTTGCCGGTGGCTCCCTGGGAGGCAGCGCTCGGCGCTACGGTGAAGACGCCGACACC
>DAOUQU010000257.1 GCA_030625445.1 Gammaproteobacteria bacterium | reverse complement strand
CGCAGCAGCAATCTGGGTAACAGCCATGGCCATACCGGCAGTACCGTCTGCAGCCAGCTCACTACCTGCATTGAAACCGAACCAGCCAACCCACAGCATGGCTGCGCCAACAATAGTAAACATCAGGTTATGTGGAGGCATCGGAACTTTCTGATAGCCTTTACGCTTGCCGATAACGATCGCTGCGACCAGGCCGGCTACACCGGCATTGATATGCACAACGGTTCCGCCAGCGAAATCGAGGATACCCATAGCACCCAGAAAACCACCATCGCCCCACACCCAGTGCGTAATAGGCGCATAGACGACCGTGACCCAGATCACCATGAAGATCAGCATCGCAGAGAACTTCATGCGCTCTGCAAAGGCGCCGACGATCAGCGCCGGGGTAATAATGGCAAACGTCATCTGGAAGGTCATGAAGACAGATTCTGGAATGGTGCCGCTCATGCTGTCAACGGTCAAACCCGAAAGAAACAGTTTATCGAGGCCTCCCCAATAGGCTCCCTCGCCGCCAAAGGCGATGCTGTAGCCGTAAAGCGCCCAGATAACTGTCATGACAGCGGTGATAGCAAAACACTGCATCATCACCGACAGGCCGTTTTTGGCGCGCGCCATGCCTGCATAGAAGAGACTCAGTCCGGGAATGGTCATAAACAGCACCAGCGCGGTTGCTGTCAGCATCCAGGCGGTATCGCCACTGTTGAGCACATCTTCTGCGAAGGCGATTGATGGAAGCGCTGCAGCAGCCATAGCCGCCACCCCTGCCATCACTTTTTTGGATAGTTTCATTTTACTCATCGATAGATCTCCTGTAATTTCAGAGTGCATCGGAACCGGTTTCACCGGTACGGATACGCACAACATGCTGAATATCGGAGACAAAGATTTTGCCGTCACCAATTTTGCCTGTTTGTGCTGCCTTGGTGATAGCTTCAATGACCTGATCAAGCATATCTGCAGAAACTGCCGCTTCAATCTTCACTTTTGGCAGGAAATCCACCACATACTCCGCACCACGATAGAGTTCGGTATGCCCCTTCTGCCGGCCAAAGCCCTTGACCTCGGTTACCGTAATACCGGAGAGACCGATGTCTCCCAGTGCTTCGCGTACATCATCCAGCTTAAACGGCTTGATGATGGCTGTTATCATTTTCATTGCTAGCTACTCCAGTCAATGTGAAAAGTTATTTTCGCCGATTTTCCGGCTTGCAGTTACACCCAAAGCAATTAGCGTGCCAATTCTTGAAATAAATGAGAAAATGTTTAACCACAGATGAACACGGATAAACACAGATTAAAAAAGAAAAATATCTGTGTGCATCTGTGGTTAAAAAGAGGCATTGCCATCAATACTGCGCACTTTATTGGTGCGCCATTGAATGCAGAGAGAATTTTCTTTAGGATTCACTTATGAAAACTGCCTCAATCCTTGTCCCACTGCTCATGCTGCTGAGCCTGATAGGCTGCAACCGGGTAGAATCCCCTGTCAGACTCCAGGGCAAGACCATGGGAACCACCTGGTCGCTGACTCTCTCGAATCTCCCCGCAGAGATTCAGAGCAAACAACTGCAGCAGCAAATCGAAGAGTTGCTGGAGAATATCAACGCCCTGATGTCTACCTGGCGTGCGGATTCGGAGATCAGCCGCTTTAACACCTCCACGTCAACTGAGTGGTTCGATGTCTCCCCGCAAACACACTCTCTTCTGCAGGCGGCAGTGCGTATTCACCAGCAGTCGGGCGAAGCTTTCGATCCCACGGTGTCACCCCTGGTCGAACTGTGGGGTTTTGGACACACCCTTCCCCGGCAGGGGCTTCCTGATGATTCGCAGATCACATCAACACTGCAGCACACCGGCCTGGAGAAGCTGCAGCTGCATGAATCAGCAATACGAATGCGTAAAAGCATCCCGCAACTCCAGCTTGACCTCTCTGCGATTGCCAAAGGGTATGCCGTCGATGAGGTTGCCCGGCTTGTCTCAACACAGGGGCTGCAGAACTACCTGGTCGAGATTGGCGGTGAGATTCGCATTTCAGGGAAAAATCCTCAAGGAGAAGCATGGAGAGTTGCGATCGAATATCCTCACATCGAGAAACTGCGCTCGGCAGCTGTCATAATAAGCGTGACCGATGCCGCCGTTGCCACCTCCGGCGATTATCGTAATTTTGTCGAGATTGATGGCAAACGCTATTCACATATTATTGATCCGCTCACGGGCAGACCGGTGACTCATAATCCTGCCTCCGTGACAGTGATTACCACGGATTGCCTTTCGGCGGATGCCTGGGCAACCGCCTTTAGCGTGATTGGCTCACGCAAGGGAGTGGAACTTGCCAACTCACTGCAAATGGCAGCGATGTTCATCGAGGGTGATGATGATAAACTCACAACGATAAGCAGCGACAAGATGATGAAATATATAACAAATACCCCTTCACAGACGCAAATTTCAGGATCCGGGAGAGAGTAAGTTTTCAGAAATTTTCTTGATGTTATGCAGTAACTCTGGTATAAATTCGCCTCTTCGCGCACCGGGGCAGAAATTCAGACTCCTCCAGGTGCATTGAAACCGAATTCTGATCGAGGCTAGAACCATGTCAAAAGTTTGCCAGGTAACCGGTAAACGTCCCGTTTCCGGAAACAACGTTTCCCATGCGCACAACAAAACCAAAAGACGTTTTCTGCCGAATCTGCACAAGCATCGCTTCTGGGTGCCAAGCGAAAACCGTTGGGTACGTCTGCGCGTCTCCGCCAATGGCATGCGTATTATCGATAAAAACGGCATCGATGCGGTTTTGACCGACATGCGTGCTCGTGGCGAAAAAGTCTAGGGAGATTCATCATGGCAAAATCAAATCGTGAAAAAATTCGACTGGTATCCAGTGCTAAAACAGGTCACTTCTACACCACGACCAAAAACAAGCGCAACATGTCCGG
>DAOUQU010000350.1 GCA_030625445.1 Gammaproteobacteria bacterium | reverse complement strand
TTCTGACCGCGATGCAACATATGCCGAAACTACAGCAGAGTGCGGATGCTTTTGCTGACTTCATCGGCCGAGGCGCCATGCGCCAGTGAAAAGCGCAGCTTGCCGCTCTTGTCGATGATGTAGGTGTAGGAGGTATGATCGACTGAATAGCCGGCCTCTGAAGCGGATTTGACAATGTTGTAGCCGGCGCCATATTTTTTCACGGCAGCATCGATCTGCTCTCTGGAGCCTGTGGCGCCGATGATGTTTTTATGAAAATAGCCGACATAAGTTTTGAGGTGTTCCAGGGTGTCGCGTTCAGGGTCAACACTGACAAAGATGGCTTGAACCTGCTGCAACTCCTCTGCGGTGAGCTCATTCAGGGTGACTGATAGCAGCGAGAGAGATGTCGGGCAGATATCCGGACAAAAGGTGTAGCCGAAATAGAGCACGACCACCTTGCCGCGGTAATCTCCGAGGTTGACAGGGCCATCTGCGGATTGCAGTGAAAATTCCCCGCCGCCTGGCTCCGCTGTCAGCTTGGATTCAACATCACTGCCGCCAGGTTCCCAGAACAGCAGCAGCCACACGAGTACGATGACCAGGCCTGCGACAACGACTTGAGTGATTTTATTGTTCATGGCGAGGCAGGGCTTTTATCGGTGTAGAAACGGAAGGGCGCCTTGATTGTTCCCATATCGGTTTCAAGCAGTAGATTTGCTTCCCAGTGCATGCGCTGCAGAATGCATACCGGCAGTGTCGTACTCCCTTCGAAACGGGTGTTGTTGACCTGTTTCAATTGCGGGCGGTTGTATCCCATATTCATGCCAATGCCAACGAAGTCGATTTCGGCGGCAGTGACCTTGATGTCGCGCACACTAACTGTGAGTGACAGTGGTTTCATCAGCGGTATCGAGCGTGGCGCAATTTCAAATTCGATGCTGCCGCCAGCCGGCAGTTCAGCATGGCAGGGACCCTTTCTGAGCTCGCAGTCGGGATCGGTAATAGCCAACTGTGCAACGTTTTTTTGCGTGGCATTGTCGAGCTTGTAACCAACCACCGCGGCTATGCCTAAAAGAAGCAGGGCGACAACGAGTGTTGTTCTATTCATCTTCCGCTGCGGTGATTGGTGGGGGAGTGGTTATTTTGCCATACCCGCGTAGATCCCCATCAGCTTATTCCACTGATCGGCATTCAGGATTGCACGCAGATTATCGACACACATGATCTTGGTGCGGATGATTTTCTGGCGGGTATCGAGTATTGTCAGGCTCATCTTGTCGAGATCGTCTCTGGATGCGCCTTTGAGTACGGCGTCATGCAGCTGCTTTTCAGTACTGATTATCACACCAACCCACTCCCAGACGCGCGGCTGATTGGCATCAGACCACTGCTTGAGCGCTTTCATCTGATCACCGTTCAACGCCAGCTGCTGTGCGTTTTTCATGACAATTCCCATTAAATTCGGCATCGGGCTGGCGTGTTTCATCTGCTTCATGTCACCCATGGGGCCTTTTTTCCCCATCCCCTTTTTCATCATGCCCATGCCGGCTAGAATTTTTTTCACGGGCGCCTTGGCGATCTGCTCGGAGCCGTCGTCGAAGATCAGCTTGATATCGACAATATCACCTACCTTCAAATCCCTGGTCAGGCCGATCATCATGATATGCAGTCCACCTGGCTTGAGCGCAGTGGTTGCGCCTTTGGCAATATCGATCTTTTCGACTTCGCGCATCTGCATCATGCCGTCTTTATGCACATGTTCGTGCAGTTCCACATTTTTAGCGACGTCGCTCTCTGCGCGAACCAGTGCGCGGTCGCTGTCACTGTCATTTTTCAATGAGAGGAAAGCGCCGGTTACTTTCTGTCCCGGCGGCATGGCGCGTACATAGGGATCAATAACGCTTATCGCGTCAGCGGCAACGGCTCCGGACAGAGTCAGGGCGAGGGTCATCACAAGCGTATTCAGAACGGTTTTCAAGGTGGATTCTCCAGGGTTTAAATAGCAAAGCGGTAACAAATAAATATTCGATCTATTTTACCCTACATGGATGCATCAAAATCTTGATTTATGTCACCTGAAGTAATCCTGGTGAATTGAC
>DAOUQU010000094.1 GCA_030625445.1 Gammaproteobacteria bacterium | reverse complement strand
CGCTGGGATGAAGAGCACTACGGGCGTGAGTACGATCTCGATATCTTTATGATCGTTGCCGTGAATGACTTCAACATGGGGGCGATGGAGAACAAGGGGCTGAATATCTTCAATGCCAAGCTGCTGCTTGCAGACCCCGCCACGGCAACGGACAGGGACTACCAGGCGATCGAAGGGGTGGTTGCGCATGAATATTTTCACAACTGGACCGGCAACCGCATCACCTGCCGTGACTGGTTCCAGCTGAGCCTCAAGGAGGGGCTGACTGTCTATCGCGACCAGGAGTTTTCTGCGGATATGGGCTCCCGCAGCGTTAAACGCATCCAGGATGTACGCATGCTGCGGGCGCATCAGTTTGCCGAAGATGCCAGCCCGATGGCGCATCCGGTGCGCCCGGACTCCTACATCGAGATCAATAACTTCTACACCCTGACTGTCTATGAAAAGGGTGCGGAGGTGGTGCGCATGCAGGCCAACCTGCTGGGTCCCGAGGGTTTTCGCAAGGCGACGGATCTCTACTTTGAGCGCCATGACGGCGAGGCCGTCACCACCGAGGATTTTGTCAGCTGTATGCAGGACTCAAGTGGCAGGGATCTCACCCTGTTCAAGCGCTGGTACTCCCAGGCAGGTACGCCGCAGCTGCATGTCGCCACCAGCTATGATCAGCAGAGTGAGGGCTACACGATGAAGGTGACACAATCCTCTCCGCCAACCCCGGGGCAGTCGCACAAACAGCCCTTGCATATTCCATTTGCCATCGGCCTGCTGAGTGCTGAAGGAGAGGATCTGCCGGTCTCACTGCTGGGTGAAGAGTCTCAACGGGCGGGGACACGGGTGCTTGAACTACGTGAAACAGAAGAGACTTTTTATTTCAGCGGACTCAGCCACAAGCCGGTTCCATCGCTGCTGCGCGGCTTTTCAGCCCCGGTGAAGCTGGAGTATGACTACAGCAATGATGAGCTGATGTTCCTCATGGCGCATGACAGTGACGGTTTCAGCCGCTGGGATGCGGCGCAGATGCTGCATTTAAGAGTCTTGCTGCAGCGTGTCGCAGATGCGGATTGCGCCCTGCCGCATGGCTATCTCGATGCTCTGCGCAAGGCGCTGCTGGACAAAAAATCAGATCCTGAATTGCTCTCAGAGGTATTGCTGCTGCCCTCGGAGAGCTATATCGGCGACCAGATGGAGAGCGTGGCTGTGGACGCGATTCACCAGGCCCGCGAGGCGTTGATGAAGGAGATCGCCGCCGCACTGCGCAGTGAGCTTATGGAGGTCCATGCGCAGAATCTTCAGCACGGTGATTACGACAGCAGCCATCTCTCGATTGCCTGCCGCGCGCTCAGAAACCTGTCGCTGGCTTATCTCTCCCATCTTGATGATGCAGAGATTCGCCAGCTGATTCTCGATCAATATGCCATGCAGCACAATATGACTGACGTCATGGCTGCGCTGTCACTGGTGGTGCACCGTAGCTGGAGCGAGAGCGACGCACTGCTGGCTGATTTTGAACAGCGCTGGAGGGATGAGCAGCTGGTGATGGATAAATGGTTCAGTGTGCAGGCATCCTCTGCCAGCGGGGAGACGTTAGAGCGCGTCAAGGTGCTGATGCAGCATCCTGCATTCAATATGACTAATCCCAACCGGGTCAGATCCCTGATTGGTGTCTTTGCAGGTGCCAACCAGGTGCAGTTCCATCGCGCGGACGGGGAGGGGTATCGGCTGCTGGCCGATGTGGTGTTGCAGCTCAATAGCAGCAATCCACAGATTGCAGCACGCATGATTCGCCAGATGAGCCGCTGGAGACGTTTTGATGATCAACGCCAGCAGTTGATGAAGCACCAGCTGCAGCGCATTCTCTCCGCAGAGGGGCTCTCAAAAGATGTGCATGAGGTGGTATCACGGAGTCTGGCGGCATGAAAAGAGCGCTTATCGTCGTGTCGCACGGGAGTCGCCGGGAAGCATCGAACGAAGAGGTGAGGAGGCTTGCACAGCTGCTGTTAACACATCAGGAAAATAGTTTTGATGATGTCTCCGCGGCATTTCTGGAGCTCGCCGAACCATCGATTCCTGATGGAATCGCGGCGGCTATCGAACGTGGAGCGGATGAGGTGACAGTGCTTCCCTATTTCCTCTCTGCCGGCCGTCATGTGACGCAGGATATCCCTGCAGAAGTCGATAAGGCGTGTCGTCACAAGCCGGATGCAGTGATTCGCATCGCACCCTATATCGGTCGTGCGCCGGAGATGGCGGAGATAGTTCTGCGCCTGGTCGAAGATAATCCATGATGTCGAAGTGGAGCGTCTACATGGTGAGGTGCTGCGACGGCAGTCTCTATACCGGTATTGCCACAGACGTACCATCCCGCATTGCGAAGCATAATGACGGCAAGGCATCCAAATATACGCGTTCAAAATTGCCGGTAGAGCTGGTCTATTGTGAAATGGTTTCGAGTCACGGCGATGCGCTGCGGCGTGAATACGCCATCAAGCAACTGCCTGTGAAGGCAAAGCATGGGTTGCTGTGCTCAGAGATGAATGGGATTTAGAGACATTTTTAACCACGGACCACACGGAATTAGAGTGTAGGGTGTCAATAAGCGCAGCGCATTGCACCGTAATCTCGAACTGCGCTAAACTGCAACGCCAGGATTGCCACGTCGTTCCACTCCTCGCAATGACAGGGTTGTAGGGCGCCAAAATGCTCCACGCATGGCACCATGATAATGGCAGACCGTACCCGGTATTGATCTGATAAACTATGCCGAATTATTTTGTAGCGACACACTACCTTCTATGAACAAAAAACTTGATGGACCGAGTCTCATGGCGCTGCGGAAGTGCTTGTTGCTGAAAGATCTGGATCAGGAGCAATTCCTCTCTATCGCTGCGATCTCTCACCAGGTGGAGCTGGGAGAGCATGAGTCGCTGTTTCTGCAGGGGGAGGAGCTTACCTCCATCTACCTGCTGATTTCAGGCAACATGAAGCTGTTTCGCCTCACTCCATCGGGCAACGAGAAGATCATGGACCTGGTTCGTCCTGGACAAACCTTTGCAGAGGCAGCCCTGTTTCTGGGCGGCTCGCGCTATCCGGTGAATGCGACGGCAGTCTCTCCGTCAGTTGTTGTCGCCATTGATGCCAAAGGCTACAAGCAGACCATGGAGTCATCGATCAAGCTGTGCATGAATCTGCTTGCAAGGATGAGCGCCCGACTGCACTGGATGGTCAACGAGGTTGATCGTCTGACACTGCATAACGCAACCTTCCGCCTCATTGACTTTTTGCTGAACCAGGTCGTTTCAGAAGGTGGCGTCAGCGAGGAGATCCATCTGGATGTTCCCAAACATGTGATTGCCTCCCGTCTCTCCATGAAACCGGAGACCTTGTCGCGCACTTTGAAACAGCTTGTTCAGAGGAAATTGATTGCCGTTCATGATTCACATGTTGAACTGCTGGAAGTTGAAAAGATGCGAAACCTGATTTCGCTGGAATGTGAGTAAGGAGTGACAAATGAGTAAAGAGCCAATGCAATCGACGACGGCACCCAAAAAAGGCGTGTTTCATGCCCCCTGGGAGAAGAGTTTCGATAAAATTTTGACTCCCTTCGAAGAGTTTATCCATCGCCAGACCACTAGTGGACTGCTGCTGATGGGGACTGCAGTGTTGGCGCTGGTGCTGGCCAACTCTCCCTTTGCGGATCTCTATGCGCACATCATCCATACGCCGATCGGCGTCTCCTTCGGCGAGTGGTCCCTGAACATGAGCCTGCAACATTGGGTCAATGACGGCCTCATGGCGCTGTTCTTCTTTGTTGTCGGGCTGGAGTTGAAGCGGGAGATGCTGGTCGGTGAGATGGCTGAGCTGCGAAATGCGATATTACCGATCTCTGCAGCGATTGGCGGCATGCTGGTTCCAGCGCTGATCTACTACGCCATCAATCCCCAGGGCGACGCCGCGATTGGGTGGGGCATACCCATGGCCACCGATATCGCCTTCGCCGTCGGTACGCTGGCGCTGCTTGCAAGCAGGGTGCCCAAAGCGTTGATTACCTTTCTTGTCGCGCTGGCAATTGTCGATGATCTGGGCGCTGTGATGGTGATCGCGATTTTCTATACCGATACGATTGCGCTGCTTCCATTGTTCATCAGCATCGGACTGTTTCTGGTGCTGCTGCTGCTCAACGTGGTCGGCATCCGTAAAACGCTGCCCTATTTTATTGTGGCGGTTTTTTTATGGTATGCGATGTATCGATCAGGGGTGCATGCAACCCTGGCGGGGATTCTGGGCGCTTTGACGGTTCCTGCAACACCAAAATACAATCCGGAGCGTTTCACTGAGCATGTCGGGGGGTTGATGAAGCGTTTTAAAGCCAGTCACCAGCCGGGCCAGAGCATTATGACCAATGACGCACTGCGTGCCGTGGTGCAGGCGCTGGAGAATGGAGTACACAGCGTTCAAGCTCCCCTGCAGAGTCTTGAGCACCTGTGGCACATGCCTGTGGCCTATCTGGTCATCCCGATATTTGCACTGGTCAACGCAGGCATTCCGCTGGAATTTGGATCTATCAGTGAGACCATGACGCATCCGGTTATGGCAGGGGTGGTGCTGGGGCTGTTGGCCGGAAAATTCATCGGCATCTCAGGGGCCGCCTGGCTGGTGTTGAAACTCGGCGTCGCCGTGCTGCCAAAGGATACAAGGTTTACCCAGATCATGGGGGTCTCCCTGCTAGCTGGTATCGGCTTTACTATGTCGATCTTTGTCGCCCAGCTCGGTTTCAAAGAGAGTGAGGAGCTACTGCTGATGGCCAAGACCGGGATACTCTTCGCCTCCCTGGCGGCGGGAATCTCCGGTTATATCTGGCTCTTTATGGTGAGTGACAAGGTGAAATCAACCACAGATGCACACAGATAAACACAGATTAGAGATAAAAACATCTGAGAAAACTTTTTATTAACCACGGAACACACGGACGACACGGAATCATTATGTTTTCCTTCCGTCTATTTAGTGTGTTCCGTGGTTCATCATTCTTATTGTCTGTGGCTATTGAAAATCCGGGTTTTTCCAGCCGGGTTCTGCAAGTAAATCGCTAGGTGGCTTCAGCCGGGAGACATAATCCGCTAGCAGTTCCAGGTCTTCCATTTTCATCTTGTTGACACGCTTGACCATGACGGGGTTGGCATTCCTGCGTTTGCCATCGCGTATCCACTTGATCTGACGCAGCAGGTACTCATAGTGCTGCCCATGGATGCGCGGGAAAAACCTTTCGGCATCCCCGCCGCCGTCGGCGCCATGGCACTCGGCGCATTTTCTGTAGAAGAGTTTTTCGGCCCTCTCTTTATTGATGCCTCTGCCTGTTCCAGGCGCGGGATCCATCGGCAGGGTGTCGATATATGCAGCCACATCGGAGATTGCCTGCGGACCACCCATCACGGATTCTTTAGCAATGGGATACATCTGCGGGTTGTCACGGTTACCGGCGCGGATGTCGGCAATCTGTTTGATGATGACACTGCGATGCTGACCCGAAAGTTGCGGGAAAGAACCATCCTCCAGGCCCCAGCCAGTTGCCTGGTGGCAGGCCATGCACAGCTTGAAAACCTCTTTTCCATTTTCAACATCAGGCTTCAGGCTCATCGCCTGGGTGAGTTCATCATCCAGCGGTGCATCCGCCGGCAAGGGGGACGCAGCGAAAACGACTCCCGCGAGTAACAAGTATGGATATTTTTTCATCAATGCGTCGCTCCAAATATTAGTTTGCAGAAGAAAAAAAGTTGGCAGCTGTCAGTATGCAGTTTGCAGCAGAAAAAAAGTATGCAGTCGTCAGTATGCAGTTTGCAGTAAAAACAACAAAAGAAAGTTACAGATTGCAGTAAAAGAGCTTGCAGTTCGAAATGACTCGATTATGCTTTTTCCAACTGCCAACTGCCAACTGCCAACTGCCAACTGCCAACTGCCAACTGCCAACTGCCAACTATTTTTTCAGGCTACTCCATGTTGCCATGATTTCAGGATGGCTTTTCCATAATCCACTGTTGCTGGATCTGGCATGCTGTTGCGCCTCTTCAAGGGCGGTCCTGAACTTCTCTTCCAGCGGATAACGTTTCAGGAGAATGGCGTATCCCTCCCTGACCATGAGCAGATTCAGTGAGCTGCCTTTTTCACTGATCACGATGGCGGGAATACGTCCATATTTGTCACGCTGGCTCAAGTCGCCTTGCAGAGTTACCTTCTGCCCGGCAGCCACTTTACTCTTGAGGAAGCTGGTTGCCAGCTCGCCAATCTCCAGCAAGCTCTCTTTGGACAAGCCTTTTTTCTGCATGTCGAGTTTCAGCTTGGCATTTTCTGTATCTTCGGGTGCATCGATGCCGGATAGCTGGATGCGCCGCGATTCGCCATCGAGATTGATGATGGTGATGGTATCGCCGTCTTCGATATTTTCGACAATGTAATCCTGTGCGTTTGCCATTGCCGGCATGGTTAGGCA
>DAOUQU010000052.1 GCA_030625445.1 Gammaproteobacteria bacterium | reverse complement strand
GTAAGCAACAAGGCATCAATGCAGGAGGCCGTGAGATCTGCCTTCGCAAGGCGTGATTCAAGCTCTTTGAGAGAGAAACCGCAATCAATCAGCAGCGTGGTCCCACCCGATTGCAGCAGCGTTGCGTTTCCACCACTACCGCTGCCAAGCGAGAGTAATTTCACCCGTTTTTCAGCCTTGATTCAAAGGGATTTGGAATCAAGGAACCTCTGAACAAGTCCATGGGATGGGGGTTCGGGGGAAGGGCGATCCGGACACTCATTGTAAGCCATTGATAGATAACCCTTCCCCCGTAGAAAAACTTGCAGGTATGCTCTGATCAAAGCGCGGAGCGATTTGATCGGAGCTTCCTTAACGCAACTGGCTGTGAATCAATGAGAGCATACGCCTTGACGTTGATGCTTCTGCCGGGGAACCATCTTCATTCAGAATCGTTACAGAAGATTCAGATGAACTGACCTCCTGAACCTGGATCACATAGCGTTGGGCAACCCCTTTATCATCACTCTTCCAAAACGCCATCTTTGACAACATTCCCTCTTTTGGCTGCTCTCCGGACGGATCATTGTAGCGAACATAGTAGGCGCCATTGGATCGATTACGGTCTTCTACCGTAAACCCAACGCGGTTCATGGCAATGCCAACCAATCTCCAGGTACGTGGAAAATCGCTATACACCTGCAACCTGGGAGTGCCTGATGTTGTCAGCTGAGAGAGAGGCTTGCCGCTGGAAGAGGCCGATGAAACCTGACGGCTGCGTTGATCGGATGCCCCCATATACGCCATGATCTTATTCAACATGATGGCTTCGAGTTCGTGATCAGGCTTGCCCTGCGTCCATACCGAACGATCCGCTTCGACATCGGTGGAGCCAAACTCACCAACCAGTTTTTCAACCATTTGGGAATGCGTCAGATAGAGTTCGGTCCTGCCCGATGAGCCACGCTCCAGTCTGACGCGAAACTGATCACGGGTTCCGGATGAGTAAAGGCTGTTGAGCGTCTTGCGTACAAAATTGGTGACAAAATCAGACTTGATATTGGCCCTGTTTTCAATCCAGTCGGTGCGCATCACGCCTGCTGTTGGGTCCTGTTCAACCAGAACAATCCCCATCTCCTGCCAAAAATCAATGGTCTTGCCCCACACGGCATTGGGCGATCCCTGAATGACCAGCCAGTGCTTGTCCCCATCGTTTTGCATTACGATGTTTGGATTAAGCGGAAGAACATCCCGTCCACCACCACTTCCGGCCTTTCTCTTGCCTGACTTGTAGGCCGAGTAAGTTGTCACTGCAGGGCTCGTCCCGCCAAAGTCAACACCGCCCTCCGCCATGGTATCGCTGGTGAGATCGGGAGGAACCTCCAGGTTTCCACTCGCCTGACGCGACTTTTTATAATCAACCTTCTTGTCCGGCAGTGCGCTGCCTAAATTCATCGACCCACAGGCAGAGAGTCCGAAAACAAGCATGCCGGCTACGAGTATATGGATTGGATTTATTTTCATCATATTCACCGATTGATTCATTATTCCTGGATTACCCCTGCCTGTTGCATGGCTTCGCGGACAGCCTCATGAAACTCTGTCTCCAGCCATGTCAGGGGCAGTCGTATGCCGTTTCCTATACGCCCCATCTGCTCAAGCGCCCACTTCACAGGGATGGGACTGCTTTGAACAAACAGACGTTCGTGCAGGAGTTGGAGAGGTTGATCAAATTGGGCGGCGCTCTCCCGATCTCCGGCAATGGCTGCTGCAATCATCTGATGCATTAACCCGGGAGCCACATTCGAAGTCACGGAGATAACGCCATTGCCGCCATTGAGTACAAACTGCCTGGCGCTGTCATCATTGCCGCTATAGAGCGCAAAATCATCACCACAGAGTTGCCGTAAAGGCGCAACACGATCAGCACTATCATCAGCCGCCTCTTTCAGACCAATAATATTCTCATGATGCGAAAGCCGGGCCGAGGTTTCAATTGACATATTAACAGCGGTACGACCGGGGACGTTATACAGTATTTGCTCTACATCGACGGCATCAGCAGCAGTCATGTAGTGACGGTAAAGTCCTTCCTGGGTCGGTTTGTTGTAATATGGAGTGACCAGCAGGCAGGCATCTGCTCCCATCTCTGCAGCGCGCTTTGTCAGGTGAACTGCCTCGCTTGTTGCGTTTGCACCTGTCCCTGCAATCACCGGAATTCGCTTATTAGCAAACTCGATAGTGCGGCGGATAACCTGGCAATGCTCCTCCTGCCCAAGGGTCGCAGACTCCCCGGTGGTGCCAACAGAGACAATTGCATCTGTTCCCTCCCCCACATGCCAGTCAACCAGATGATGCAGTATTTCATAATCAACACTGCCATCCTCCTGCATGGGCGTAACGAGTGCAACAATACTTCCAGAGATCATCAACTATTTTCCACAAACATATTTTGCTGATTTTACAGTGTAGAGGTAGTGATGAACAGCTCAGAATGAAAAAACGCCGGCGAAAGAAGTTTGCAGTCATCAGTTGGCAGTCGGCAGCAATACAACATGAATTCCTGCAAACTGCCAACTGCAGACTGCGAACGATGCGGTACACCTGTGGGGTTGTTGGCGGTAGAAACTACGGCATAATGATATGACTTACTGCGAAGCCAAATAGTCATTCATGATGCGATGCTGATTATCACTCTCGTCATTGCTTGAGTCATCGTCCGCAGCAATCAATGCACAATTTTGCGCCATTCGGCAACTCATCACCACCTGCCATGAAGGATCGGCTGCTTTGCATACTCCTTCAGGCGCCACCATGGCGGCTGATGCACGCGCTACGAAATGCGCCGCCTGCTCTTCCCAGTTGCAGTCGGCCCCGCAGCGGGTACGACTGTCAACCGTTGCCACCCTGGCTGCCTTGTATGCCGCCAGCAACTCATCATCAGAAGCATTCCGATTCCTTGCCACCTCAACTGCATGCGCCACGCGTTTATCGTTATTCAAATGCAGCACACTCTCGACAAAACCCGCGCCTATCTCGCGCAGTTGTTCCATATTCAGTTTTTTCAGAGCCTGCCTGAATTCATTATCATTACTGATTTTCATCATCGCTTCCCCTCAAGTTGCTCTTATTCCTGATATACATGATTATTCCTGCGGCCAAACCAATCCCCGCCAGTAGCAGCAGATGATCTGCTTGTGTCAGCAGGTGCATCAGGTTGGCCAGCATGCCGCCGTCGAAGAGTGCGGGATGCGCCCATGCTGCAGGGGTTATTGTCAGCAGGGTGGTGGAGAGAATCAGTCTGGATGATGAACTTCGCATGATAACTCCTAAATTAATGATATCTCTGAAAAACCCCATGGGATGGGGGTTCGGGGGAAGGGCAATCCAATGTCGTGGTGTAACTCACTGACAGATAACCCTTCCCCCGTAGAAAAACTTATGTGATTTTGACCTTGACCAGCTCTTCACCATCCGGATCCGTCACATGCACCGCGCAGGCGATGCAGGGGTCGAAGCTGTGGATAGTGCGTAGGATCTCGATCGGCTGTGCCGGGTCGTACATTTCATGGTTGTCTTCGAGCGCAGCTTCATAGGCGCCGGGTTGTCCGGATGGATCCCGCGGTCCCGCATTCCAGGTACTGGGAACCACTGCCTGGTAGTTGTCGATTTTCTGATCCTTGATCACTATGTAGTGGGCCAATGCGCCTCTGGGCGCCTCCATGTAGCCAACACCCTGAGCAGTGGATGGCCAGGAGGATGGCTCCCACAGGGTTTCGTTAAAAGTCCTGGTGTCGCCGGAACGGATATTAGACACCAGGTTGTCGTACCAGGTCTGCATATTATCGGCAACGATCTTGGTTTCCAGGGTGCGGGCAGCCGTGCGGCCCAGGGTGGAGAATAGCGCATCGACGGGCACATCCAGGGTTTTCAGGGTCATACCCACCAGCTCTTTGGTTTGTTCATGACCGGAGGCGTAGAGCATCAGCACCCGGGCAAGCGGCCCCACCTCCATGGCATGGCCTTTCCAGCGCGGAGATTTCATCCACGAGTAGGACTGCTCCACATCCAACTGTTCGTAGGGAGGTTTGGGGCCTGTGTAATTGAGATTGGTCTCTCCATCATAGGGATGCAGACCAGCCTCCTTGCCTCCGCTGTAGTCATAATAGGAGTGGGCAACGAACTCCTGAATCTGATCCTGCGCATTCATGTCCACTTCATGGATGGTGCCAAGATCGCGGTTGAGGATAGCCCCGGGGGGAATCAGGAAGCTGGATGGATCGTCCATGCCGTTTTCCGGGAAGTCTCCAAAGGTAAGGAAATTCCCGAGTCCTTCGCCTCTGGATGCCCAATCTTTGTAAAATCCTGCGATTGCCAGGGTGTCAGGCACATAGACCTGATCTACAAAGTCCTTCATCTGGTTGATAAGTTCCTGCACCTGGGCCAGTTTCTTGGCATTGATAGCAGAGTCGGAATCCAGATCAATGGGGCTGGGTACGCCGCCCACCACGAAGTTGGGATGCGGGTTCTTGCCGCCGAAGATGGTATGCAGCTTGGCTGCATCGCGTTGCCAGGCCAGCGCTTCCAGGTAGTGTGACACCGCCATGAGGTTGGCTTCAGGCGGCAGTTTGTAGGCAGGATGTCCCCAGTAGGCGTTGGCGAAAATGCCCAGTTGTCCTCCCTCCACAAACCTCTTCAGCTTTTTTTGCATATCGGAGAAGTAGCCGGGTGAAGATTTGGCATAGTTGCTGATGGACTGCGCCAGGGTTGAAGTCGCGGCGGGGTCTGCGCTGAGCGCCGAAACCACATCCACCCAGTCCAGTGCATGCAGATGATAGAAGTGCATCACATGATCGTGGATATACTGGGCGCCGATCATTAAATTACGGATCAGCTGCGCGTTGGGCGGCACCGGGTAGTTCAGGGCATTTTCCACTGCACGCACCGAGGCGATGCCATGCACCAGGGTGCAGACGCCGCAGATGCGCTGTGCAAAGGCCCATGCATCTCTCGGATCCCGACCTTTCAGAATCAGTTCGATACCGCGCACCATGGTGCCGGAGGAGTAGGCCCGGGCGATCCTGTTGCCCTCCATTTGCGCCTCGATGCGCAGATGGCCTTCGATACGGGTGATAGGGTCAACTACAATGCGTTCGCTCATGCTCGCACTCTCTGATTAGGGGTTAATTACTCTTCGACCAGGTGATCGGCCAGCATCTCTGTCAGGCCGACAACCGGGATATCCATCTCATTCACTTCCAGCCCTTCCTCCAGCTGGATGCGGCAGTTGGAGCAGGCGGTCACGAGGGTGTCCACCTGCAGGTGTTCCAGCTGTGATTTCTTGCGATTGAATGCCTTCAGCCTGATACCTTCAGCCTCTTCGATGGCGCTGACGCCGCCGCCGGCGCCGCAGCACCAGTTCATTTTTCCGGAATCTTCCATCTCGACGAAATTGGTGGCGATCATCTTCAACAGGTTGCGCGGCTGCTCGATAACACCGCCCTTGCGCACCAGTTGACAGGGATCATGAAAGGTCATGCAGCTCTCTTCGATACCCTCGACCTTCAGCAGCCCCTCCTCTCGCAGTTCGTCCAGCACCTCGATGATATGCTTCACCTTGAAGGAGAATCGCCGTCCCATGAGATTGGGACCGTCCCAGCGAATAGCTGTATAGGCGTGGCCGCATTCGGGGCTGACGACTGTCTTGACCTTGAGTTTTTCGGCCGCTTCCACCACCCGGCTGACCAGTTCCCTGGCGATGTCCGACACGCCGATCTGAATGCCGGAGTTGGTGGCCTCGAAAGCCTCCGATGAGATAGTCCAGCTCTTGCCGGCCTGCTTGAATATCCTGGCGATGGCTTCCAGGTATTCCGGGAAATTGATCACTTCCATGGACGACAGCAACACCAGGTAATCCACGCCCTCCCGGTCGAATGGAATCTCCAGTCCGGAGCTCTCCTTGATATTCCGCGCCTGGGTGTTAAGCGCATGCATTGTGATACCCATCGGGCTGCCGATCTCCACCGCCCGGGTGGTGGCGCCTATCAGCCCTTCCGGCGCATATCCGGCGGCAGAGATGCCTTCGCGAATGTTGCGAATCATGTAGCTGATGTCATTGCCCACGGGGCACACCATGCTGCAGCGCCCGCACATGGAGCAGGCATGATAGACAAGGTCGCTCCATTCGCCCAACTCTTCGTCGGTGACGGGTTTGGAAAGTCCGATGAGCTTTTTGATACGGCCCACCAGGGTGTACTCCTGCTCCCATAAGCGACGCATGGGCTCCAGCTTGTTGATAGGAGTGTAGGCAGGGTCGCCGGTCTCCGTATAGAAGAGGCAGGCATCGGCGCACATACCGCAGTTAACGCAGCTGCTGAAATAGGCGGCGGTCGGCGCATCGATATGCTCTTTGAGGATTTGCACGCCTCGATCCAGTGTTGCCTTGCTCATGATGCGACTCCTTTCTCTCCGGCCATCATGCCTGTGTACCAGCGGGAGATGAACAGCGTGAATGCATGGGTGAGTTTCGTGAACGGAAACAGAATCAGCAGAAACTCAACGCTGAGAATATGCATGCCCAGCAGCCAGCTGTAGGGAAACCACAGGTGATGGTAGCTCATGTAACCTGTCAGCAGCGGCAGAAAAGTCGCCGCCCACACCAGGTAATCCTGAGGGGTGGAGAGATACCTGACAACCGGATGGGTGAGTCTACGCCACAATAGCGCCATCAGACTGATCAGCGCAATCACGGTGAACAGATCAACCACAGGAGTGGGCAGCGCCGGCCAGCCAAAGCCCAGCAGTGATTGAATCAGCTGGATATGCGGCATCAGCAGGAAGATCACCACGAATAGCCCAATGTGGAATCCATATCCAGCAACAAAGGTAAACATGGAGCGTCGCATGCTGTTCTTGTCCGCTGGCGTGGAGCGGGTAAATATGGTGCGCAAGCCTGCGCTGATCCCATTACCCCTGAGTTCGGCAAGATTTTGCTTGCGCCCCAGCATAAAGATCTCCAGCAGACGTATCAACATACCGATGATGAAGATGACCATTGCAATATTCAGCCCGGGGCCGCGCACCCACAACAGGAATTCAGCTGAGTTCATGATTTCTCCTCCCGCTGCAAGTCTTTTACGGTCACTGTTTCATGCGCCGCCTCAGCCTTGCTCTTTTTCCGCCTGTTGAGCAGGCCGCTTGCAGCACCGGCAGCAGCGCCAACGGCAATACCCACGGCTGCAGTCCTGCTGAGGTCCATGGTGGATTCAGAGAGCGCGTTATAAAAACCACCCATATCCCAGAAATTCGGCTCCGAGCAGCCCAGGCAGCCATGACCCGCCTCGATGGGGAAGCTGGTGCCGTCATTCCACTTGATCGTGGCGCAGGCGTTGTAAGTGACAGGCCCCTTGCAGCCCAGTTTAAACAGACACCAACCCTTTCTGGCGCCTTCATCGTCAAATGTGTTGGCGAACAGACCCTTGTCATAAAATGGTCTGCGATAGCAGCGGTCATGGATGTTGTTGCCGTAAAATGCCAGTGGCCGACGCAGATGGTCCAGTTCCGGCAGCTTGCCAAAGGTGAGAAAATGCGCCAGCACCCCGGTAATAACGACCGGGATCGGCGGACAACCCGGTACATTCACGATCGGCTTGTCCTTGATGATCTCTTCTACCGAGACAGCGCCGGTCGGGTTGGGTTTGGCATGGGGCAGGCCGCCATAGGCGGCGCAGGTGCCTACCGCGATGATGGCCGCCGCATGTTCAGCCACCTCCTTGAGCATCTCCAGATTGCTGATGCCGGCGATGGTGGAGTAGCCGGGATTGCCCAGTGGTATGGACCCATCCACCACCAGCAGATACTTGCCCTTGTTCTCCTCCATGGCCGCCTCCCTGGCGGCTTCCGCCGCATCTCCGGACGCGGCCTGCAGGGTGTGATGGTAATCCAGCGAGATGTTGTCGAAGATGAGCCCTTCCAGTGTGGGGGCATGAGAGCGGGTCAGCGATTCGGTGCAGCCGGTGCACTCCTGAAACGAGAGCCAGATCACCGATGGACGCCTGGCGCTCTCCAGCGCTTTGGCGATGGCGGGAACCATCGACGGCGGCAGCGCCATCAATGATGCCGTGGTGGCGCAGAACTTCAGGAAACCGCGCCGGCTGACGCCTTGCTCCCTTAACGCTTGTCCCAGGGGTTTATCATGATTCATAGTGTCAGACCTCCTCCAGCTTAACTTGCAAAGCCGCCAGCGACTCTTCCATATCAGCGGTCCGGGTTTTCAGTATGGCGGGCATGCGGGTGATCTCGATAAATTTCCCCATCACCTCCTTGTTATTATTATAGTGGATGATCAGCCACACGCCGGCGTAGCTTGATTCGGTGATTTCACTCTTGCCCAGTGCATCCAGCTGGACGCTGACCTCTCCCTTTCCCAGAATATCCAGCAGCTGCTGCTGTTCGCCAGGCGCCATGGGCAGGCCGCGCAAATCGATGGTGGTGGTTTCGTCGTTATCCAGCAGGTTGCGCAAAGCGTGGCGGATTTCATGCATCAGAGGGGGAATATTGCCGCTGTTATAGCTGCCAATCTCTACTTTCAGGCTGCTATCCATGGAATTCATGCCGCCTCCGGAGATTGCTGGTCCTGGTTATCAGGCTGATGCCAGGCTGCTATGAGGTCGTTGATATGGTTTGCTGCGACGGGGATGGCGGATGAGACAGCAGTCGTGGGCTGTTCGCCCCAGTCGATGAGCTCCGGTTGAATACCAACCAGGGCACGGTTTTCAGGCAGAGTCTCGGTGAGCCTGGCGATATCCAGCAGATCCAGCAGCCCGACTTCGTGTACGCTGCGTTTGGCGACGCCGAGGAAGTGATCCATGCTGTCACCTGTCATGCATTGCACCGCACCAGGCTGAGCCCCCAACTGAGCGGCATCCACCACGATGAGGTTATCGGTATCTTCGATCTCGCCTGCAAGGGTGAAACTCAGGGTGCCGCCATCCAGATAGGTGACCCCTGCGAGGGGCGGATGTTGTCGCTGCAAGTAATCGATCACATGGATGCCAATGCCTTCATCAGAAAGCAGGGTATTGCCAATGCCAAGTACCAGCGTACGCATCATAGGTGGGCAAAAGTCCAAATCAAATGGATGTACAA
>DAOUQU010000263.1 GCA_030625445.1 Gammaproteobacteria bacterium | reverse complement strand
CAGCAATCCCTTAATGGCGGTCATGATCTGGTTTACGGACAAAGCGTTACCGATGCCTGTATTGGGTGGGATGAGACGATGCCGTTATTGGAGATACTTGCGGAGGCGGTAGACAAGCGCAGGAAGAGGTAGGTGGTAAGGTTTTAGGTGGGGTGACTTAATACATAAAACCTAAAATCTAAAACCTTACCACCTAAAACCTAAAACCTAACTAAACTCATCAAAGCCCGCTTTTTTGTACCAGCGTTTGGCCTCGTCCTGATCCTGTTCTACGCCATTTCCCTCTTCATACATCATTGCCAGGGTTGTCATTGATCCGACCAGCCCCTGCTCAGCCGCCTTGCGGAACCACTCTGCAGCTCTTGCACCATCTTTGGCGGCGCACTCCCCCTCCATGTACATGAAACCCAGCCCATGCTGCGCAAGATCGAGCCCGGATTCAGCCGCTCCGCGCATATATTTATAGGCGGCGAGCTCGTTTGCGACTATACCCAGGCCATTTTGCATCATGATCGCCATACGGTATTGCGCCTCGGCATTTCCGTCGTCAGCCAGCGGTCTCAACAGGGGCACAGCCGAGGAGAAGAGCCTGGACTCAAATGCGGCAATGCCGCTTGTGAGATCGATTTCATTTGCTTCACTAATATCCATGATTTTCTCTTTATTTCATCATTGTCGGGTTATACGTCAATCAAGGTAAGATTGCCGCGTCGCTGAGGCTCCTCGCAATGACAAAAAACGCTGTCATAGCGAGCGCAAAGCGTAGAGTGCAAAAAGCTCCGCGCATTGCACCGGAAAATGGTGGGATGCGCTCCGCTTATGCCACCCTACGAGTCTGTTTTTCTCCACAGATGCACACAGATAAACACAGATTAAAACTGTCATAATATCTGTGTGCATCCGTGTTCATCCGTGGTTATTTTCCTTTTCCGTGTGTTCCGTGGTGAATTATTTCTGTGGTTCATATTCCTGCTCTCTGAACCAGTCGATAGCGCACCTGGCCTGCTGTTTTGTCGCGTATGACGCGCCAGTTGTCAGGCAGCTGCGGAGGCTCGTCATGCACATCCTGCTCCAGGTAGATCAGCGCTTTGGGCGCCAGCCAGCCACCACGTTCCAGCTGATCGATCACCGGCTGCATCAACTTCTTGTTGAATGGCGGATCAAGAAACACCAGCTGATACATTTCAGCGCTGCCTTGCAGCCAGCGCAGGGCATCGGCATTCACCAGCCGGATAACATCCTGCAGTTGCAGCAGTGAGAGATTCTGCTGCAGCGAGCGGAAGACATTTCGCTGGCTCTCGATCATGGTGACATGGGCGGCGCCCCGCGATGCCGCCTCGAACCCCAGAGCTCCGGAACCGGCAAACAGATCCAGGCAACTGGCCGACGCGATATCCTGCTGCAGCCAGTTGAACAGGGTTTCGCGTACACGGTCTGCTGTCGGGCGCAACCCCATGGCAGCGGGAAACTGCAAACGGCGGCCTCCATGAGAGCCGCCGATCAGACGAACCCTGTTATTTCCCCGTTGTATTCCCATCTTGTTCTGAACCACCGACCTGAACAATAACAAAGTGATCCGGGTTGACGCGGCGGTTGAATGCATCGCGTATCTGTTTCGCAGTCACCGCTGTAATCTTCTCCACGAATGTATTGAGATGATCCAGCGGATAGTCGTAAAATCCCATCATCGCAAGATACTCGACGATTTTGCTGTTGGATGAGATACGCAGTGGAAAACCACCGGTGATATTGCGTATAGAAGCGATCAAACGCTTTTGCGTGGGGCCATCTTTGATGAAATCACGCAGGCTCTGCTGCATCACCTTCAGCGTCTTTTGCGACTGCTCATTGCGTGTCTGCGCACTGAACAGGTAGGGGCCCTTGCCGCGCATCGGGATAAAGTGGCTGCTGACGCTGTAGGCAAGCCCGCGCTTTTCACGAACCTCTTCACCCAGCATGGAGACCAGGCCGCTGCCGCCAAGCATGTGATTGCCGACATAGAGCGCATAGAAATCCTCATCCAGCCGCGCCATCACCGGTTGTCCAAAAAGCAGGTGAGTCTGACTGGAGGGAAATTCGATACGCTTTTCCACGCCCTTGCCGGATATATTGACCTCGGGTAGAGGCTGTGGTTTCTCACCCGCAGCAACTTTTATCATGAGGCGCTCCGCGATCTCTTCGGCCTGCTTGCGGTCGACTGCACCGACAATCGCGATGACTGCGTTATTCCCCACGTAATGCTGTTTGAACCAGGCAACAATGTCATCCCTGCTGATAGCCTTGATGCTTTCAACACTCCCCATGGGGTCATGGGCATAAGGGTGATCACCATAGAGTTGTTGATAGAAAGCAATCGAGGCGGTGCTGGATGGCGACTCTTTCTGCTTCTCCAGAGCCACATTGATCTGTTTCTTGCGCCGCTCGATCGCCTCTTCGGGAAAAGATGGCGTCGAAAGCACCTTCTGCAGGGTCTCCAGACTTGAATCCAGAACTTCAGCATCGACAAGTGTGCGCAGCGAAATGATACCCATGTCACGCAGCGAGGTTGTCGAGAAGCTTGCGCCGACATCTTCAAAGCGTTCCGCCAGTTGATCTGCATTCCACTCGCCCGCTCCATCCGACAACAGTGTACTCACTATCGAAGCAACTCCCGGCTTGCCATTGTCACGCGCACTGCCGGCGTCAAAAACCAGGCGCACATCGAGCATGGGAATCGAGGGAGCTTCGACAAACATCACCTTTGCGCCATTGCTGGTATTCCAGCTCTTGATCAGAGGAGCGGCAAACAC
>DAOUQU010000207.1 GCA_030625445.1 Gammaproteobacteria bacterium | reverse complement strand
TCCCATTTTTGGCGCGATCCACAATGCCTGCCACAATCAATACTTGCAAGTCTCGGTGGATTGCACTTGCATCTCTTCCGACTATACGCGCAAGCTCACGAACACCCATTACTCCACTTCCAGCCATGGCATGTAGAATCTCCTGTTTTGCAGGCGAAATAATTTTCCACAGCGAGTTAGCTGAATCAAAGCTGATAGTTGTTTCTGTTGTGTTGCCGGTTTTGCAGGCGTCCCCAACCTCTTTGAGAACATCGTCGAATTGTTTAACCTCAAGTCTTACCGTTTTCATCTCTCCACCTCTTGATATCCCGTCTGAAATCCGACAGCAATGCGTCAATCCCGCGGAACAGATACATCTCTTCTATTTTTCCTAAATGCAGGTGATCACCCTTGCCGCGTTCATTGTCATAGCGTAGTACGAAGACCTCGTTGTAGACATAGGCCAAGCTGTATTTGAATAAATGGTGCGAGCCAGGTACAGGTTTTGGCAACCGCCATACGATGATTTCAGCGAATGATATTCCATCCGAAAAAACGTGGCGCTTGTTGGCAAGCTGCTTAGCCTTCATGTTGACAAGATTAACAACGCGATGTGTTGTTGTCAATATCAACAAAGAAGCAAAAAATGGGTCGGACCGTAACTTCTCAATAACCCCGTGCAATCACGCGCCCGGCACAAGGCAGACCTGACAACTGAGCAGGTCTGGCAAATAGGGAACCAGGTGCTCCTGCTTCAGCCGGTCGCCAAGATAATCCCAGAAATTGATCTTCTGTTTTTGGCAGGTCTTGATCAGGCTGGTGAAGGTATCGCGGCATCGCCGCCCATTTTCCGAGCGGGTGCTGCCGCTGATCTTGCGCTTGATGACATAAGCGCGAATATCGCGTTCACTGAGGTTGTTGTGAAGTGGGATATCCGGACGCTTCAGCACCAGCAGCAGTTCCTTCTTGTTTTTTGCCAGTCGCTTGAGCGCCTGGTTAAGGGTGGCGAACGAAGTTCTGGTTCGACACAGTTCGTCGAAGTGCGCCTCGATCGCACGCTTCAGCTCTGGATTCTGCTTGCGCTTGTAACGTTTCAGATCCGCGTAAATCTCCCAGATCTGCGCATGCACCCACTCCAGCTCTTTGGCATGCCTGTCATTGAGCGGCACAATACGCTTGAACACACGATCCGCATGAACCCAACATAATGCATGGAGGAGCACCTTGAACTGTCCGGCGTCATCACTGATGATAACCAGATCCGGCGGGTAGCCATAGGCAATCAGCGTGCCAAGCAAAGCGCCTTCCGTCGCGATGCGAATATGCCGCTTGTTGGTGATATTGAGTTCCTCCAGGCGTCTCTTCCAGGCTTCTTCATCCTCAAACAGCCGGGCTTCGCTCTGCATGATCGCTTCAAGCGACGCCTGGGGTAAATTTTGTGAACACATGTATTTGATGGTGGCGGGATTGATGGTGTAATCCAGCACTGGCCCGCGCAGCAGTTCAAGGAAATTGATGCGGCTTTTCGACAGGGTACTGGAGAACCAGGCGAATGTCTCATTACCGATATGAGTGCAATAGCCATTCTTGCCGTCGTGACGGCTGCCGGTATCGTCGACATGGAGATAGCTGCTGTTGTTGATCCCGGCTGGGAGCAGCTCATCTTTTTCTGTATGGAAAGGCTCCTTATCCTCGGTGAGGATGTCGCTGATTTTCCCGCTGGAGATATCGATGCCCCATTCTGTCAACTGCTGCCGGATCAGCGGCTGAGTGACGCGCTGATGGTGATGCTGGTAGAGGATATAACTTTCGAGGGTTGCACCGAAGTGCTTGCCCTGTAATGCTTCAGGGAGAACGCCGATCAATCGCTTGCCATCGGGAGTCAGATAACGCGCCAGGCGGTAACGGGTATTGTAGGGCTGGATCAGCAGATCCTGGACTGTGTAGTCCTCATATCCCAGCCGACGTGAACCTTTGGGCGGGTTGTCGGGCTTGATGACTTCGGTGTTGTGAATGATCAGGTTTTTTTTGCGCGTGCGTGATTTGCCGGGTTTCCCAGATGTCTCTTCTCCATCTTTCCCTGGTGCTTCCCTTTCATCATTGTCATCGACGTCAACATCGTCATCCTTGGGAAGGGTGCTGGGACGGATCTTGGGTTTTTTCGGCAACTTCTTGATTCGAGCGACCTCGGCCTGCAGCACTTTGATACGCTCCTGTTGCTGCAGGATGGTCTCTTGTTGTTGTTCATTGAGGGGATGCAGTTGTTCGATCTGTGACTGTAATTGCCCGATGAAGCGCTGCATCTGTTCAATGAGAGAGAGCAGCGAACGGACTGTTTCCGTCTGTTCCATCAGCGCAATGGCTGGGGGAATCGTTCCGAAAGGCATCATGGCTTGTCAGGCGTCAGGCCTCATAACCGACCCTGCAAGCCGCTTCGCAAAGGAGCGGTGTAGCGGGTAGAGCCAAACGGATTTAACCGGCGCCATCGGTGCTCCGTTACTGTGGTTACGTGTGCGGCCTGTCGTCTCACCAACAGAAATCCAGTTTGCCGCTTTATAGCAGGTGCCTGCAAAACGCTGTTGTTCGACGAACGTCTCCAACAACAGAATCGGGTGGCCATACTTCTCTTGCCAATCGCTGCTGATGCGCCGGCTGATGATCGCCAGCAGATGGCTGGCCAGGTGTGGAACCCGGATGCCGGGCAAGATGAGAAAACGCATGTTATTGGCGATGCGGGACAACCCGGACTTGCGTGCAGCCTCATCCCAGCCGATGAACCGGTCGCGACTGGCGACGCGCCAGGCGGCAGCGCCATAGAGCAGGCAGCCCAACACACGGCCCTGGCAATCATAAACCAGATACTTCAGGTTCTCACCGACAGGGCCGCTGTAGCCCAGATAATGGTGTTGCTGCAGGAGCGTGCGAAACAGTTGCGCATCAGATGTCTGGCTGACCCGAAGAATCCGCAGGGGCTGGAGATCCAGGAGGCGGACTTCGATCTGGAGTGATTCTAACTCCAGCGTACCCTGTCGATCGGAACGGTTACGAAAGGCGTTATTGGCGGAGCGCACCGGTGCAGGGAGTTGGATCAACCCCTGCTGGTCGAGTTTGCGCAACAAACTGCGGGCGGCGATGTCTTTGAGTTGGCCGGCTTCATTGCACCAGTTCCACTCCCGGCAGAGTTCTTGTGAGATGCGGGTGCGGTGCCAGCCAGGATGGGAGGTGATCAGTCCACGAATCGTTGCGAGCTCGTTTGCTCCAATCTGTCGGCCTTGAATTGTGCGTGGTAATTCCATGGGGACGAATATAGCCCCATTTGCCGTGGGAGTCCAGCGCTATTTTGATAGCATGCACGGACTTATTGAGAAGTTACTTTTTTCTGCTTTAACTGCCTGTTTTTCAATCTCATTCTCAAGTCGGTTAATAGCTTCTAATTTCTGCTCTACCTGAGAAATAATTTCAGCTTGTTCAGAAAGCAGTGGTAACGGTAATGAGATCTCACGCACTTTACTTAGATTCAGGTTTGGTTGGTTACCTCCAGATGCCGCCTTTCGTGTTTGTTCATAGTTTT
>DAOUQU010000457.1 GCA_030625445.1 Gammaproteobacteria bacterium | reverse complement strand
GTCTGCAAGCCTTGTTTGCTGGAATCTGTAATTTTTTTATTGTTTTTACTGCAAACTGCATACTGCCAACTGCCAACTTTCTTTTACAACCCTTTCACGATCTCCAGCAGCACATCATCATCCCACTCCCGGGCTCCGACTGCCGTATAGCGGATGTTGCCCTCTCTATCGAGCACGAAGGTGGTCGGCAGGCCTTTCACCGGCCACTGTTTGATCACATCTCCACTTTGGTCGAGCAGCACCGGAAAGTCGATCGGATAATCTGCACTGAAGATAAAAATCGTATCCTCATCTTCTCCAACATTGATCGCCAGCATGGAAACATCATCTTTCACCTTGTGCCAGGCGCGATTCATGGATGGCATCTCCTCACGGCAGGGAGGGCACCAGGTGGCCCAGAAGTTGATGATCAGGGGCTTGCCGCGATAGTCGGAAAGCCTGTGCCTGTCGCCATCGACATCAACAAGCTCGAAATCTGGAGCCGGCTGCGCTCCCTTGTAGGGCGTCAGCAACTGCCCGCTAAATGCAGATGCTGTCCAGCTTAACAACAGCAGCAGCATCGATTGAATTGTTACCTGACGCATCATCTACCTCTCCTCAGCACATTGAATTCCCCTGATCCAGCTCTCTTTTTCAACTCCCGCTGCAGACCAGACAACCTTGAGGTCAAATCGCTCTCCCGGCGCAAGCCCGAAACTGGTCATGCCCCAGCCATAATCTCCGGGCGCGAAATCCTGCTGCGTTGGAAAGGTTGCCCAGCGAAAGGCGAGACGCGCCGCATCGCTGACTTCGCCGGCAGACCATTCACTATCCCACTGCTTCTTGAGCTTGATTGGACTTTCCGCACCATCATGCAGCATGCGCCACTGCTTCAAATCGACATCAATAGAGCCTGGCACTTCCTGCTCTGCGCTGTTGCGGCCAATTGTCTGCATGATGCAGGCTGTGGCAATAGCGTTGGCAATCTCTTTTGAAAAACCCCGCGCCAGAAAGAAGGCGCGCGTCTGATCCGGCAGCAGCTGCGTCAGCTCCAGCTCGAAATTCCCGTCATGCATTTTCCAGCTGGCAAGGTCTGTCTGATCATCGACTGATTGGGTCACACCCGCCATTGCCGGCGCAACAATCAGCATGAAAATAATTGAACAAAAGTGGATATAAGATATCCGGAAAAACATCAGCCACCAATGCCATCTTTGGCGACGCCTGAATCAATCGCAGCCT
>DAOUQU010000082.1 GCA_030625445.1 Gammaproteobacteria bacterium | reverse complement strand
TCGATAACAAGCTGCGTTCGATGGCTCGCGAGGTGCGTCTGGATGGTTTTCGTCCGGGCAAGGTTCCACTGAAGGTCATCAAGAAGCGTTTTGGTGTGCATGCCCGGCAGGAGGCGTATGGCGAACTGATTCAAAACAGCTATTATGAAGCGCTGGTTGAGCAAAAGCTGCAAGCTGTCGGCGATCCTGCTATCGATATCAAGGATGAAGAGGGCACCTTCATCTATACAGCTGAATTTGAAGTGGTTCCGGAAGTGACGATCTCCGATCTCGGTGATGCTGAACTGGAGCGCCCGGTTGCCGAGCTTCTCGATAGTGATGTCGACGGCATGATCGAAAAACTGCGTCAGCAGCGTGTCACCTGGAACAAGGTTGAGCGTGCGGCGCAGGATGGCGATCAGCTGATGATCAGTTTTGTCGGCAAGATTGACGATGAGGTTTTTGAAGGCGGATCAGCAGAGAAAGTTCCGTTGGTATTGGGTTCCGGCAGCATGATCGATGGTTTTGAGCAGGGTCTGCTGGGCGCCTCTGAAGGTGATGAGCGCAGTGTGGAGACAACCTTCCCTGAGGATTACCAGGCGCAGCATCTTGCCGGGAAAGCAGCGCTCTTTGATATTACCGTCAACGAGGTGGATGAGCCGGTATTGCCCGAAATCGACGAGGACTTTGCCAAAGCGATGGGCGTTGAAGACGGCTCGGTTGATGCGCTCAAGAAGGAGATCCGCGGCAACATGCAGCGTGAACTCGATGCGAAAGTGAAGAGCAGGACCAAGGAGAGCGTCATGGATCTGCTGCTCGACAAACATGATTTTGATGTTCCGCAGGCTGTTGTCGATGACGAGGCAAAGCGGCTGCGTGAAGACACGCGCAAGCAGATGGAGAGCCAGGGGCAGAGCAGCACCTCTTTCCAGCTGCCGGTGGAGGTCTTCAAGGAGCAGGCGGAACGCCGCGTCAAACTGGGAATGCTGACATCAAAAATCGTCTCCGATCAGAAAATTGAAGTGGACGATGAGCGTCTGCGTGAAATGATCGAGGAGTTTGCCGCCTCCTACGAGTCGCCACAGGAGATGATCGACTGGTACTACGAAGATGCCCAGCGCATCGATCCTGTCAGGCACATTGTTATGGAAGACCAGGTTGTTGAGTGGGTGCTGAGCCAGGTAAAGGTTGAAGATAAGCAGCATACATTTTATGAGTTGACGGAACCAAAATGAACCCGACAGGAATAATCATGCAGGACGATCTATCAGCTAATATCCCCCATCTTTCACCGCGCAGCCAGGGGTTGATCCCTATGGTTGTCGAACAGTCTGCCCGCGGTGAACGCGCCTATGATATCTATTCACGTCTGCTCAAGGAGCGGGTGATCTTCATTGTCGGCGCGATAGAGGATCACATGGCAAACCTGATCGTTGCGCAACTGCTGTTCCTGGAGTCTGAAAATCCGGACAAGGATATCCATCTCTATATCAATTCCCCCGGTGGTTCGGTGACAGCCGGTCTGGCAATCTATGACACCATGCAATTTGTGCGCCCCCATGTGAGCACCATGTGCATCGGTCAGGCGGCGAGCATGGGAGCACTGCTGCTTGCTGCCGGAGAGCATGGCAAGCGTTACTCCCTGCCGCACTCCCGCACCATGATCCACCAGCCGCTGGGCGGCTACCAGGGGCAGGCGACTGATATCGAAATCCACGCGCGTGAGATCCTGACGGTTCGCGAGAGACTCAATGGCATCCTTGCAAAACATACCGGTCAGTCACTGGAGAGGATCGCTGATGATACAGAGCGCGATAATTTCATGAGCGCCGGGGAGTCTGTCGAGTATGGTCTGATTGACAAAGTCCTTGATCAGCGTACAGAGAAGGGTTGAACAACCCCTGAGTCCGCGCATGATGGCGGCATGCTCTCTTTTTTCGATCGTGGTCACAAGACCTCTCCTACATCTGGAGTCAATACATTGCTGTAGGAGCGGTAGGCCGATCACGAAAATGCCCGCATTATGCGGGTATTTTTGATTGTTACAAGATAAATCCGCATAGCAAGCGCGGTAGCAGTTGCTTGCCAATTCCTCCGATTTCGCTATGATAGATAGTCGAAGTATTCAATTTCCCATGGTAGAAGTGAATGAGTGACGATAAAACGACCTCAGATGATGACAAGCTCCTTTATTGCTCTTTTTGTGGCAAGAGCCAGCATGAAGTACGCAAACTGATCGCCGGACCTTCTGTCTTTATCTGTGACGAGTGCGTCGAACTCTGCAATGATATTATCCGTGAAGAGATTCAGGGCGCGGCTTCTGACGAGAAGGAGGGATTGCCCAAACCACAGGAGATCAATGCGTGGCTGAATGAATATGTCATCGGTCAAAAACGCGCCAAGAGAGTACTTTCAGTGGCTGTCTATAACCACTACAAACGTCTCGAGGCCGTCGCTCAGATGCAGAAAGATGATGTGGAGATTGCCAAGAGCAACATTCTGCTGATCGGTCCGACCGGCTCCGGTAAAACCCTGCTGGCTGAAACGCTGGCGCGGCTGTTGAATGTTCCTTTTACGATTGCTGACGCCACCACCCTGACCGAAGCCGGTTATGTGGGTGAGGATGTTGAAAATATCATCCAGAAGCTGCTGCAAAAGTGCGACTACGATGTCGACAAGGCGCAGAACGGCATCGTCTATATCGATGAGATCGACAAGATCTCGCGTAAATCCGACAACCCGTCGATTACCCGCGATGTCTCAGGAGAAGGCGTGCAGCAGGCGCTGTTGAAGCTGATCGAGGGCACCGTGGCTTCAGTACCTCCCCAGGGGGGGCGCAAGCATCCGCAGCAGGAGTTCCTGCAGGTCAATACCGGCAATATCCTGTTTATTGTCGGCGGGGCATTTTCCGGCCTGGAGAAGGTGATCCGGGAGCGTTCCGAGAAGGGTGGCATCGGCTTCTCTGCTGAAGTTCACAGCAAGGAGGAGAATCAGAGTCTGGGTGAAATTTTTTCCGATGTCGAGGCGGAGGATCTGATCAAGTTCGGTCTGATTCCGGAGTTCGTTGGTCGTCTTCCGGTGATTGCCACGCTCGAAGAGCTGGATGAAGATGCGCTGGTGCGTATTTTGACAGAACCGAAAAATGCGCTCACCAAGCAGTATAGCCGTCTCCTGGAGATGGAAGGCGCGGAACTTGAGATTCGTGACGATGCATTGCATGCAATCGCGCGCAAGGCGATGGCGCGCAAGACCGGCGCTCGTGGTTTGCGCACGATTCTCGAGCAGATTCTGCTGGATACCATGTATGACCTCCCATCCATGAATGATGTTTCCAAAGTTGTTGTCGATGAGACGGTTGTTTCCGGCGACACTGACCCCTATATTATCATCGAGGGTGGCGAAAAGAGAGCCGCCCTGTCTGATTAACGGCTTATTCAGCCGGTTTACCTGTTTCTTTACCAGCGGGGATCCCCGCTGGCAATGCCTAAGCTCTGTACAGAGTAATGACAAGAGAGTGATTCATGGTTAAAGAGAAAAGCAAAGGCGGTGTTGTGGAGTTACCCGATGACATTGCTATTCTTCCCTTGAGAGATGTCGTGGTCTATCCGCACATGGTGATACCACTCTTTGTCGGGCGTGAAAAATCAATACGTGCACTCGATTATGCAACGCGGCATAACCAGCCTATCCTGCTGGTGGCGCAGAGAAGCGCCGATGTTGACGATCCTTCAACAGCAGAGATCTATGAGATCGGAACCCTGGCGAATATATTACAGCTGTTAAAGCTGCCGGACGGCACTGTCAAGGTGCTGGTCGAGGGCGCCTACCGTGTCAGGGTGGGCGCATTTCTTGAGACAGAGGCTTTCTATCGTTCTGCTCCGCAGCGCCTTGACGAAGGGGAGATGCCCGACGACAGGGAGACGGATGTCTTCATGCGTTCAGCTCTCTCGATGTTTGATCACTATGTCAAACTGAATAAAAAGGTTCCGCCGGAGGTTTTGACCTCGCTGGCCAGTATTGATGATCCCAGCCGCCTCGCCGACACCATGGCGGCGCACATGTCGCTGAAGCTGGATGAAAAGCAGAAAGTACTGGAAATCATCGACGTTCAGCAGCGGCTTGAGCATCTCATGAGACTGGTGGAGGAGGAGAATGATGTCCTCCAGCTGGAGAAACGTATCCGTGGCCGTGTCAAGGGGCAGATGGAGAAGAACCAGCGCGAGTATTATCTCAATGAGCAGATGAAAGCCATCCAGAAAGAGCTGGGTGAGATGGATGATGCGCCCAACGAGATAGAGGGGTTGGCGGAAAAAATTGAAAAATCCGGGATGCCTAAAGAGGTTAAGAAGAAGGCCCTGGGTGAGCTCAACAAGCTCAAAATGATGTCGCCGATGTCAGCTGAAGCGACTGTAGTGCGCAACTACATTGACACGCTGGTCGGCATTCCCTGGAAAAAGCGTTCGCGGGTCAATAATGACATCAACAAGGCTGAAGAGATTCTCGATGCTGATCACTATGGTCTTGAGAAGGTCAAGGAGCGTATTCTGGAGTACCTTGCCGTGCAACAGCGCGTACGCAAGCTCAAAGGGCCGATTTTGTGTCTTGTCGGCCCTCCCGGCGTCGGTAAAACCTCGCTTGGACAGTCGATTGCCCGCTCAACCGGACGTAAATTTGTACGCATGGCTTTGGGTGGTGTGCGTGACGAGGCGGAGATACGCGGTCATCGCCGCACCTATATCGGCGCCATGCCCGGCAAAATCGTACAGAACCTGAGTCGCGTGGAGACACGCAATCCGCTCTTTCTGCTGGATGAAATCGACAAGATGGCGATGGATTTCCGTGGTGATCCCTCCTCGGCGCTGCTGGAGGTGCTGGATCCAGAACAGAACCACACCTTTCAGGATCACTACCTGGAGGTTGATCTGGATCTCTCCGATATCATGTTCGTGGCAACGGCTAACACCATGAACATCCCCCCCGCCCTGCTGGACAGGATGGAGGTGATTCGTCTCTCCGGTTATACCGAAGATGAAAAGCTCAATATTGCCGTCAAATATTTGATCCCAAAACAGAAGAAAAACAACGGCCTGAAAGAGAACGAACTGGAGATGAGCGATACCGTCGTGCGTGACATCATCCGTTACTACTCGCGTGAAGCGGGTGTGCGCAATCTCGAGCGCGAGATTGCCAAGATCTGCCGTAAGGTGGTCAAGGATGTGCTCCTCAAAAGTAGTAAAAAGAGTGTGCGTATCACGCCTGCAAGACTGGAAAAGTATCTCGGTGTCAGGCGCTTCAGTTTCGGTATGGCCGATGAACTGGACCAGGTTGGACAGGTGAACGGTCTGGCCTGGACAGAAGTGGGCGGTGAGTTACTGCGTATTGAAGCAGCGCTGGTGAAGGGCAAAGGCGGCATGCAGTTGACCGGGCAGCTTGGAGATGTGATGAAAGAGTCGATCCATGCAGCCATGACAGTCGTTCGCAGCCGTGCAGATGCACTGGGGATCGAGCCGGACTTCTATCAGAAGCAGGAGGCGCATATCCACGTTCCTGAAGGCGCGACGCCCAAGGACGGACCGAGTGCCGGAGTTGGCATGTGTACTGCGTTGGTATCGGTGCTGACGGGCATCAAGGTGCGTGCCGACGTTGCCATGACAGGGGAGATCACCTTGCGTGGCGAAGTGCTTCCCATTGGCGGTCTCAAGGAGAAACTCCTGGCGGCGCTGCGTGGCGGTATCAAGATGGTCCTGATCCCGAAAGAGAATGAAAAAGACCTTGTTGAAATACCAAAAAATGTCAAACAGGGTCTGGACATTCGTCCTGTTCAGTGGATCGATGAGGTTCTTGAAATGGCGCTGGTGAGTCAACCCGAGCCGCATGACGACGAAGAGACGGCCGTAGCAAAACCCGGTGCAGGCAAGCCATCCGAAAATAAAAAGGCGGCAGTGATAAAACATTGATGTCATTGCGAGGAGGTCCCGCCGATGCGGCAATCTGCCCGGGACAACTTCGCTTCGCCCAATCTACAGCGATTTTTTGAGAAAAACTGAAAAAATATTTTGTCTCAGCTGTTTGTGAAACTGTCATGGAATCAACTCCCTGCAACACTCTGTTTTGTATCTGCAGCAATACTCGCTGATAAAAGTTTCAAAACTGGCTTGACAGCAGCGCCTGCAATGTATGTAATCAATTGCCTGAAAAATTGCAGTTCCCCCATGGAGGCTGCGAGAAAAGAATGAAGATCTCCACCAAACTGACCACTAAACTAAAGAGGAAACTATTATGAATAAAAGCGAATTGATCGATTCAATAGCAGAGAGCGCTGATATCAGCAAAGCAAAAGCAGGTATGGCGCTTGACGGCGTAGTTGCTGCGATCACGAATGCCCTGAAAGATGGCGACAGCGTTTCACTGATTGGATTTGGAACATTCTCTGTGCGAGATCGTGCAGCACGCAAGGGACGCAATCCGCGCACCGGTGAAGAGATTCAAATCAAGGCTTCAAGAAATCCCGCATTTAAGGCTGGCAAAGCTCTCAAGGATGCAGTAAACTAGCGCGCCTCATGACAAGGGGTCTGTTGAAATAACAGATTCCTGCATGGGTGCTTAGCTCAGCTGGGAGAGCGTCGCCCTTACAAGGCGAATGTCGGGGGTTCGATCCCCTCAGCACCCACCAGAATAAGAGATGAGGTAGAAATTAAAGTACCAGGATGTACCTCATCCCTCATTGGAGCGGTAGTTCAGTTGGTTAGAATACCGGCCTGTCACGCCGGTGGTCGCGGGTTCGAGTCCCGTCCGCTCCGCCATCAATAAAAAAGCGAGCCTTGCCGGCTCGTTTTTTTTGTCTTCCTGCAGTTTAATTATTACCTAAACAGGGCTAGAATAGCGCGCTCTCATTTTTCGTTGCGAATCGTTGCAAATCATTGCATTCAGGAATAGATAATGCTGCTTACCATACGTAGAAAATCCCAGGGCTGGGTTGCCTGGTTGATTGTTATCATC
>DAOUQU010000446.1 GCA_030625445.1 Gammaproteobacteria bacterium | reverse complement strand
TATTAAGTGTCGACACTCTATTGGAGCATTGAGGATTGCTAGTTTTTTTGCGCTTATCACCCCAAAAGCAGCAATACCGTGATAAGATGGCGGATTATTTTATATCGAACAACAAATTTAGATGGCAAAAGAAGATTTTATCGAAATGGAAGGCACTGTCACCGACACCCTCCCAAACACAACTTTTCGGGTTGAGCTTGAAAATGGTCACGTCGTTACCGCCCATATCTCCGGGAAAATGCGCAAGCACTACATCCGCATTCTTACAGGGGACAAGGTGACTGTACAGCTGACTCCATACGACCTGAGCAAAGGGCGTATTACTTATCGAGCTCGCTAAGTAGATTTTCTGCTTCCTGCTTGCCGATAATTTCAAATTCCAGTTCATCCGCCGGGCGGCTAACTTTTACACTGCCTCCTGAAGCGAGCTTTCCAAACAGCAGCTCTTCGGCCAGCGGCTTTCTGATTTGCTCCTGAATCAGCCGTTCCATCGGGCGTGCGCCCATTTTCGGGTCATAGCCCTCTTTGGCAAACCACTCCCTGACCTCCTGCCCGATCGATAGAGTGACATTTTTCTCTGCCAGCTGCTGCTCCATTTCAAACAGGAATTTGTCAGCTACCTTGCTGATAGACGCTTCATCCAATGCGCCGAACTGCACTATCGCATCGAGTCTGTTGCGGAACTCCGGCGTGAAATATTTTTTCAACGCCTCCATGCCGTCACTGGAGTGATCCTGCATGGTGAAACCGATTGACGCCCGGCTCATCTCCTGTGCCCCTGCATTGGATGTCATGACCATCACCACATTACGAAAATCCACCTTGCGGCCATTGTTATCCGTGAGAGTTCCATGATCCATGATCTGCAGCAGCAGGTTAAAGACATCAGGATGCGCTTTCTCTATCTCATCGAGCAACAACACAGCATGCGGGTGTTTGTTGATCTCTTCGGTCAGCAAGCCGCCCTGATCATAGCCGACATAACCCGGAGGCGCGCCAATCAGACGCGAGACAGTGTGACGCTCCATATATTCAGACATATCAAAGCGCACCATCTCCATGCCCATGATGCGCGCCAGCTGGCGTGTCACCTCGGTCTTGCCCACGCCGGTCGGACCGGTAAAGAGAAAAGAGCCTACAGGCTTCTCCTGTGAACCCAGCCCGGATCGATTCATGATGATGGATGAGGAGAGTTTCTCGATGGCTTCATCCTGACCATAGATAACTCTCTGCAGATCCCTTTGCAGATGACGCATGGTATCGGAGTCCGACTCGGAGACCTTGCGCGATGGGATGCGCGCAATTTTCGCCACGATCTCCTCAACCTGTGAAACCCCGATGATCTCCGGCTTCTCTTCAACGC
>DAOUQU010000179.1 GCA_030625445.1 Gammaproteobacteria bacterium | reverse complement strand
AGATAACCCTTCCCCCGTAGACTAACTTCCCTATGCGACCCCAAGCGTACGCTCGATATGGGCAGTCACCTGTGGATGCAGGTGGAGACCGGATGCGAGCTGCTGCATATAGCGCTGCTCCGCTGCCGTGTCCACCTCTATCGCAAGCAGTGAAGCTGCATAGATCTGGGCCGCCATCTCCGGCTTGTTGCCTGCGGAAGCAATAACACCGTCAAGATCCATTGGTTTGTTGGCCTCGCCGACAAAAAAATCCTTCTCTTCCTGAGTGAGGCCGCCATCATCAAGTTTTCCAACGATTTTCTGGACCTCGGCATTATCAATCTTGCCGTCCGCCTTGGTGGCGTTGATCATGGCCTTGACAATGACCTCGGCGTCATTTTCAAGCGCCAGCTCATCGTCGCGTGTTTGCGGTTCGACCAGGGCGCTCGGTGGCCGGGTAGGGGACTGCCCGGAATTTTTAAGTGCAGACATTGCCATAGAGGCAAGCATGGCAAGAACGCCGCCGCCAACAGCACCGCCTGCGGATTTCTTGCCGCCGCCGAGGATTGCTCCTGCAAGTGCGCCCAGGCCGCCAAGCGCTGCTTTGTTATTGCCCAAATTGCCTAGAATGTCACCGAGAGAGCCTCCCGCTGTTGTTTGCTGCCTGCTCCCTGGAGCCGTGTTGCTCTGTTGGGCGCCTTTTCCTACTCCAAGATTAGCCAGTATCTCATCGAGGGATGGTTCACGGCTGTTGCCACTGCCGCTCTGTGTACCGCCTGCTTTAGCGCCGGAGGCCATCTTGCCAAGGCTGTCGAACAGGTCACCCAGGGAGCCGCCACCGCTTGTTGGTGCATTGCCCGGTTGTGAGCCGGAAGACATTTTCCCGAGACTGCCCAGCAGGTCACCCAGAATGCCGCCACTGTCGGAGCCGGCACCCATTGCATTGCCTGCCCGTGAGCTACTCGATTGAGACATGCCCTGTTGTATCAATGAACCCAGAATATCTGTAAAACCAGCCATGATTGCCACCTTTGTATGAGTTGTATGTGAGATTGTAATTTTGTATGTAACTATTCAGTACCTGCTAATTCGTCACTGTTTCCAGGCATATCTTCCGGAAAACGCCGTGAATACATCTGACCCACAGGGACGTGGGAAATGCCGGTTCCGTCAGGAACATGAACCGGCCATGTAGGCTCGAGTCGGCGTCCCTGCCTCCTACGTTTCCAGCAGATACACCCGAAAACAGTGACTTGCCTGGAAAATATATCAACAAGCTGAATAGTTACTTTTGTATTTGCATATAAGAGACTGAACCGCAGCGGGGTATTTGTCAACTCAAATTGCGGTCATTTTGCCGGGCGATTATCGGGCATCCTGCATCTTCCGCAAACAAAAAAAGCCCCGCATAGCGGGGCTTTCTCGAGCTGAAAAACAGGGCGTTGTTACATCATGCCGCCCATGCCTCCCATTCCTCCCATCGGATCCATACCGCCGCCGGCAGCAGGAGCTTCATCTTGAGGCTCTTCAGCAACCATCGCTTCGGTGGTGATCATCAGTCCGGAGATCGAGGCCGCGTTTTGCAGTGCAGCACGGGTCACCTTGGTTGGATCGAGGATGCCCATCCCGATCATGTCGCCGAACTCACCATTGGCAGCATTGAAACCGTAGTTTCCTTCGCCTTTGGCAACGTCGTTGAGCACAACAGATGCTTCACCGCCTGCATTGGAGACGATTTGGCGAAGCGGCTCTTCCATGGCGCGGCGTGCAAGCTTGATGCCGACGTCCTGGTCATGGTTGTCGCCGCTGAGACCTGCAATAGCGGTCTGTGCACGCACCAGCGCAACGCCGCCGCCGGCGACGATACCCTCTTCAACAGCAGCACGGGTTGCATGCAGCGCATCTTCGACGCGTGCTTTTTTCTCTTTCATCTCGACTTCAGTGGCTGCGCCAACCTTGATGACGGCAACGCCGCCGGCCAGCTTGGCAACACGTTCTTGCAGCTTCTCACGGTCATAGTCAGATGAAGTCTCTTCGATTTGAGCGCGGACCTGCTCGACACGGGCCTTGATCTCATCTTCGTTGCCTGCGCCATCGATGATGGTGGTCTCTTCCTTGGTGATGATGATGCGCTTGGCTGAACCGAGTTCATTCAGGGTTGCCTTTTCCAGTGACAGGCCAACCTCTTCAGCGATCACGGTGCCGCCGGTGAGGATGGCGATATCTTGTAACATCGCCTTGCGGCGATCGCCAAAACCGGGAGCCTTGACGGCAGCAACCTTGACGATGCCGCGCATGGTGTTGACGACCAGGGTTGCGAGGGCTTCACCTTCGACATCTTCAGCAATAATCAGCAGCGGCTTGCTGGCTTTGGCAACGGCTTCCAGTACCGGCAGCATGTCGCGAATGTTGGAGATCTTCTTGTCGAACAGCAGAACCAGGGGCTCTTCCAGGTCGACATTCTGTCCCTCCTGGTTGTTGATGAAGTAGGGGGAGAGGTAGCCGCGGTCAAACTGCATGCCTTCGACGACATCCAGCTCATTCTGCAGGGCGGAGCCCTCTTCAACTGTGATAACGCCCTCTTTGCCGACTTTCTCCATGGCATCTGCGATGATGTCGCCGATGCTGGGGTCGGAGTTGGCGGAGATGGATCCAACCTGGGCAATCTCATTGTTGTCCTGGCAGGGTCTGGAGATGTTTTTCAACTCTTCGATTGCAGCTATGGTTGCCTGGTCGATGCCGCGCTTGAGATCCATGGGATTCATGCCGGCCGCAACAGCCTTGAGACCTTCGCGAACCATCGCCTGGGCCAGAACGGTTGCAGTGGTGGTGCCGTCACCGGCGATATCGGAGGTTTGTGAGGCGACCTCTTTAACCATCTGGGCGCCCATATTTTCAAAGCGGTCAGAGAGTTCGATCTCTTTGGCGACAGAGACGCCGTCTTTAGTGATGGTAGGAGCGCCAAAGCTCTTTTCCAGTACAACATTGCGGCCTTTGGGGCCGAGGGTTACCTTCACCGCGTTGGCGAGGATGTTGACGCCGGCCAGCATTTTATGGCGGGCGTCATCAGCAAAATGGACTTCTTTAGCAGTCATAATCAATAATTTCCTGAATGATTCAAGTAAAGCAAATTAACCTTCGATGACACCCATGATGTCATCTTCTTTCATTACGAGGACATCTTCACCGTCAACTTTGACTTCGGTACCGGCATATTTGCCAAACAGCACCTTGTCGCCAACCTTGACGTCAAGAGGACGGACTTCACCGTTGTCCAGAATAATGCCGCGACCGATGGCCAGTACTTCACCTTCGATGGGTTTCTCGGTTGCGCTGTCGGGCAGTACGATGCCGCCGGCGCTGGTGCGTTCTTCTTCCATGCGGCGTACTACCACACGGTCATGCAAAGGACGAATGCTCATGGATTTACATCTCCTGATGGATTTCTAAAACAGAGCGCTGTTAGCACTCATTAAATTCGAGTGCTAATAATAGGGGCAAAAATGCAAAGGTCAAGGGGTAAGGGGATATTTTGTTGGGTTGAAAGATCAATCAAAAATATTTTTACCACAGATTCACACAGATAAACACAGATTCTAAAATGAAAAAAATCATGCTGGCGCCCAAGTTCCAGCTTGGGTGCATGATCCTGGAAGCTGGAGCTTCGCGGGTTAGGTCCCCAAGCTGGAGCTTGGGGACCAGAGTTCGGAATAGACGGATTACGCGGAATTAATCGGGTTTTAAGTTTTAGGTTTTAGGGATGCAGGGGGGGCAAGTGGTGCAATAAAAAACCCGCCTTGCAAGGCGGGTTCTCTATACAAATGGCTTAAGATCAGGTTTACTTGATCTTGGCTTCCTTGTACATCACATGTTTGCGGACGACGGGATCGTACTTTTTGATCTCCATTTTTCCGGACATGTTGCGCTTGTTTTTGGTCGTGGTGTAGAAGTGACCTGTTTTAGCACTGGATACCAGTCGAATTTTTTCACGATTTGATTTTGCCATGATGAATCTCCCTAGACTTTTTCGCCACGAGCACGCATGTCGGTCA
>DAOUQU010000369.1 GCA_030625445.1 Gammaproteobacteria bacterium | reverse complement strand
CCGTTTTAGGATCAAGATTGGAATCATTACCCGACTCATACTCAAGGTAGAGGCGGAAATCAAAAATCGAAAGCTCCAGTTGGCGCACCATCTGCATCGCAGAGTGAAAATTCTTTGCAGCAATCATGCGCTGGTAGAGATCCCCAGGAATCGGTTCGGATGTCTCATAGTGGGCGGAGATGACATCAAGCGCCTCCTGTTCCCAGCACCAGTTCTCCAGAAACTGGCTCGGCAGCTCCACCGCATCCCAGGCAACGCCGTTGATGCCGGAAACCCCGGGGTAGTCGATTTTTGTCAGCATGTGGTGCAAACCATGGCCAAATTCGTGAAACAGCGTCTCGACCTCTTCATGCGTAAACAGCGCCGGCTTGTCGCCCACGGGCGGCGAGAAATTACAGGTGAGATAGGCGACAGGCGTGTGGTGCATCGCTTCACTCTGGAAACGCACCACACACTCATCCATCCAGGCGCCGCCGCGTTTGTCCCGGCGCGCATAGAGATCGAGATAGAATTGGCCGCACAAAACCCCACCGGCATCCTTGATCTCGAAGAAACGCACATCAGGATTCCAGCAGTCGACGCCCTCTTTTTCTGTGATGTGAATGTCAAACAGACGTCTCACCACTTCAAACAACCCGGAGACCACCCTGTTTTCCGGAAAATAGGGCTTTAACTCCTCCTGGGTAATGTTATAGCGCTGCTGCCGCAGTTTTTCCGAATAGTAGGCAATATCCCACGCTTCCAGCTCTTCAACGCCATACTCCGTCTCGGCGAACTCCCGCAGCTGCGCATACTCCTGTTGTGCCTGCTGACGTGATCGACGCGCAAGATCCTGAAGAAAAGCCATCACCTCTTCGGTAGAATCCGCCATCTTCTTTGCCAGGGAACGCTCGGCAAAGTTGTCATAATCCAGCAGCTGCGCCTGCTCATGGCGCAGCGCCAACAACTCCTCCATGACAGCAGAGTTATCCCACTTCACATCTGACACGCCCTGATCGGAAGCACGGGTCACATAAGCCCGGTAGACCTCATAACGCAAATCCCTGTCATCCGCATAGCTCATGACCGGATAATAGGAGGGGAAATCAAGTGTCAGCAGCCAGCCGTCAAGATCGCGTTGTTCAGCCTGCTGCTTCGCCAGATCCAGTGCAGACTCCGGCAGCCCAGCAAGCTGCCCCACACCAGTGATCAGCTTTGTCCAGGCATTCGTCGCATCGAGCAGATTCTGCTCGAATTTACTGGTGAGGGTGGAGAGCTTCTCACTGATCACCTTAAAACGCTCTTTTTTGTGCTGCGGCAGATCGACGCCGGAGAGATAAAAATCACGCACGACATTCTGCAGCATCTTGCGTTGAGCGCCATCCAGACCCGTATCGCTCTCCAACACCTGTTGATAAGCCTTGAACAAGCGCTGATTCTGCCCCATTTCGGTCGCATAGGCAGCGAGTTTGGGAAGAGATGCATTATAGGCTTCGCGCAATTTATCGGAGTTGATCACCGAATTCATGTGGCTGACCGGCGACCAGGCGCGATTCAAGCGGTCATCCATCACTTCGATGGGTTCAACAAAATTTTTCCAGCCGGGCTGTTCGATGGTATTCAGCAGCTGTTCAACACCGTCACGATTCAGCTGCAGCAAGTAATCGATCGCCGGCTCGACATGCTCCGGCTTGATACTGCCAAATGGAGGGAGCGTAAAACCCCCCAGTAGTGGATTACTATTCATCTTTGTCAATTTGGTTCCTGCTATGGATTGTGATTTCTGAAGAGCTGACCGGTAACCCTACCACTATACCGCGCCGCTAAAACCCTGCTGTCGCCATGCTTCATACAACATCAGGGTCACGCTGTTGGCGAGATTGAGGCTTCGACTGTGGGGCTGCATTGGAATTCGCACGCGCTGCTGCACCGGCATA
>DAOUQU010000080.1 GCA_030625445.1 Gammaproteobacteria bacterium | reverse complement strand
GCTCGAAAAGGCGGACGAAGAGAAGTCAAAGGATGACAGCATCATCGAAGGCGAGTCTACCCGCGAAAAAGACAAGGTCTGACATTGGACTCGATGACTGATGTTTGATATTGGCTTTTGGGAGTTGTCGGTCCTGGGCGTCGTTGCGCTGCTGGTGATTGGCCCCGAGCGGCTTCCAGGGGTGGCGCGCACGGTTGGCGCGTGGGTTGGCCGCGGCAAGCGCTTTATCTCCTCCGTGAAGGCGGACATCGATCAGGAGTTGCGTACAGACGAGCTCAAACGCATCCTGGAGAAGCAGAAAACGCTGAATCCATTGCATGAAATTATGGAAGAGACCAGCGATAGCCTGAAAGAGGCCGGCAGGGAAACCACGAAAACCCTCAACGATGCGAAGCAGGAACACGAAACAGCCTCATCCCGGACTGATTCAGAATCCAGGTCAGATTCCAAATCTTAATAACCCCCCACGCCAGCCCGGCGCTATAAGTCCCCATGTCAGAGTCGATAGAGAGCGAACAGCCATTTTTAAGCCACCTCTTTGAGCTGCGAGATCGCCTGCTGCGCATCGTCATACTGGTGATTGTGGTATTTCTGGGGTTGTTTTTCGTCGCCAATGATCTCTTTACCCTGATTGCGCGGCCGCTGATAGATGCCTATCCGGGCGACATCATAGCGATTGGCATACTCTCTCCATTTCTGACGCCGATCAAACTGGCGCTGGTGGCATCGATATTCCTCACGATACCCTTTATTTTCTACCAGATGTGGGGTTTTGTTGCGCCGGGTCTCTATAAACACGAGCGCAAGCTGGTGATGCCGCTGGTGATCTCCAGCACGTTCCTCTTCTACCTCGGTGCGCTGTTTGCCTACTATGTGGTGCTCCCGCTGGTGTTTGCTTTTCTCTCCGGCATTGCACCGGAAGGCGTCAACGCGATGCCGGATATTGCAGCCTATCTCGATTTCGTACTGACGATCTTTTTTGCTTTCGGCATGGCGTTCGAGATTCCCATCGCGACCATCATCGTCGTATGGATGGGCATGATTACCCCGGAACAGCTGAGCAAAAAACGCCCCTATGTCATCGTCGGCGCCTTCGTTGTCGGTATGTTTCTGACACCGCCGGATATCATCTCGCAAACCCTGCTGGCGATACCGATGTGGATATTGTTTGAAGTGGGTATCTTCTTTTCGCGCTATTTTGTGCGTACCAAGGAGGAGATCGAGGCGGCGCAGAGTGCTGCAGTTGATGATGGGGACACGGAGGAGAAAACTTCAGCAGCCGCAGCAACAGCCGGCTACCCGGATGACTATGTTGCGCCGACAGATGCGGAGATGGAGGCGGAACTCGATCGTATCGAAGCAGAAGAGGAGCTTGAGGAAGCCGCATCAGAATCCAGCGAAACTATTGCTGAAGATGAAGATGATGATGACGACAGCTATATGGATGAGGAGTTTGATGATGACGATGAGGATGCCGTCGCCATTATCGAAGATGTCGTCGACTCCAAACTACAGCGCGTCATGACTCTGCGTGATGAAGAGAAACTCGAAGAGGCCCGTAAACTTCTCTACGAAGTGTTGGCAGAGGGAAATGAGGAGCAGGTTGGTGTTGCGAGGAACATTCTCAAACAGTTAGATGAGGACTGAGTACTGAGACGTGAGGACTGAGTACTCGCTACTCAATACTCAGTCCTATCTTATAGCCCCAGCAGCATGGCGGCGGGGTGTTCCAGCGACTCCTTGATGCTGATCAGAAACTGCACGGCTTCACGTCCATCGATGATGCGGTGATCATAGGAGAGCGCCAGGTACATCATCGGGCGAATGACGATCTCTCCGTCAACGACCACCGGACGCTGCTGGATGTTGTGCATCCCCAGGATGGCGGATTGCGGTGGATTGAGGATTGGCGTGGAGAGCATCGAACCATAGACACCGCCGTTCGAGATGGTGAAGGTGCCGCCGCTGAGGTCTTCATAACTGATAGCGCCATCCACCGCTTTTTGGCCATACTCCCTGACGCGTTTCTCGAGTTCCGCAAAGGAGCTCTGGTCTGCATCGCGTAGCACCGGCACCACCAGTCCGCGCGGCGAACCAACGGCAATACCGATATCGAAGTAGCCGTGATAGATGATGTCATTGCCATCTACCGAGGCATTGACTGCAGGGAATTTCTTCAGCGCTTCGACACTAGCCTTGATGAAGAATGACATGAAGCCGAGGCGTACATCGTGCGCCTTTTCAAACTTCTCCTGGTACTTGCTGCGCAGCGCCATGATCTGCTGTAGATCGACCTCATTGAAGGTGGTCAGAATGGCCGCATTTTGCTGTGCTTCAAGCAGGCGTTCCGCAACTCTAGCGCGCAGGCGGGTCATGGGAACACGCTGCTCCAAACGCTCTCCCTGTGGCTGTGTATCAGCTTCATCGCTTCTCAGTGCCTGCAGCTCCTGTGCCGTTTCATCCGGTTCCTGCTGATCCAGGAATTTCATGACATCCGCTTTGAGGATGCGCCCATTCTTGCCGCTGCCGGGGATTTGTTGCGGGTCAAGATCAAGTTCCCTGACCAGGCGTCGTACAGCAGGTGTCAAAATCTGTTCGTCAGCTGCTGGTTGTTTCTGCATCGTTGCAGGCTGTTGCGCAGCGCCAGCATCTTTTTTTGCTGCCGAGAGAGTCGCAGTTTCATCAATAGTTGCCAGGATCTGCCCGGTTTCAACGGTATCCCCCTCATGAAAAAGAATCTCTGTTAACACGCCGTCGACTGGGGCCGGTACTTCCAGAACCACCTTGTCGGTCTCCAGATCGACAAGATTTTCATCGCGGGAGACGCCATGGCCGATTTTTCTGTGCCAGTCGAGGATGGTGGCATCAACGACAGATTCAGGCAGGGCAGGGACTTTGACCTCAACAGTCATGATGGTACTCTCCGGTTCATTTTGGGGTTGATGTTGCCACACAGTGCATCGTCTACCAGGGTTTCCTGCTGCATCTCATGCATCGGATGGTAACCGGTCGCAGGTGCAGCAGATGAGCAGCGGCCGACGTAGTAGAGGTGGCGCTTGTCCGGCATCTGCCACGTCAGTCGATGTTTGATCTGATCCCATGCGCCCTGGTTCTGCGGCTCTTCCTGGCACCAGATCAGGGTTTGGGCATTCACAAAAGGGAGCGTTGCTGCAGCGAAATGTTCACGCGGGAATGGGTAGAGCTCTTCGATGCGAATAATTGCCGTATCAGTCAGTTCCCTGCTGCGTCGTGCCTCAAGAAGCTCATAGTAGACCTTGCCGCTGCAGGCGATGACTCTTTTGACATCGGCCGGTTTAATTGGATCGATTTCACCGATGACAGGCTGGAAATCTCCCTCCGCCAGATCATGGATGGGGGATGTAGCCAGCGGATGGCGCAGCAGGCTCTTGGGCGTCAGGGCAATCAGCGGAATTCTGGAAGGACGGATCACCTGCCGCCGCAGCAGATGAAAAATCTGCGCCGGCGTCGTGGGTACGCACACCTGGATATTGTTTTCAGCGCTCAATTGTAAAAATCGTTCCAGACGCGCCGATGAGTGCTCTGCACCCTGTCCCTCCTGTCCATGAGGCAGCAGCATCGTGATGTTGCAGGAGAGCCCCCACTTGGTGCCGCCCGATGTGATGAACTGATCGATGACGACCTGCGCTACATTGGCAAAATCACCAAATTGCGCCTCCCAGATCACCAGGGTTTCCGGGTCTGCGGCCGCATAACCGTATTCAAAACCGAGTACCGCCTCTTCGGAGAGCAGCGAATCGATGATAGTGAAGTTTGCCCCGTCGGCAGCAGTCTGCTTGAGGGGTACATAGGAGCTTCCATCTCTCTGGTTGTGCAGGATCGCGTGGCGATGGAAAAAGGTGCCGCGTCCGCTGTCCTGCCCGCATAAGCGTACATTGTGTCCTTCATGCAATAGTGAGGCATAGGCAAGATTTTCGGCATAACCCCAGTCGGCAAGCAGTTCGCCTTCAGCCATGCGCCGACGGCTCTCCAGCAGGCGTTTTATGCGTGAATGCGGGATAAAGCCCCGTGGTAATTCAATCAGCTTCATGCCAAGTTCGACCAGCAGATTAGCGTCAACAGCTGTCTCTGCTGTATCACTCCAGGCAAATCCCTTATGCTCCTGCCAGTGGGCGGCATAGGGGTTGAGCACCCCCTTTTTCACCGGTCTGGAGACGATCTCACCCTGGTCGAGCGCATCGCGATAGTCACTGACCATCTGCTCCACTTCATCCGGGGTGATCACATCAGTGGCGATCAGTGACTCGGCATAAAGAGTGCGTGCAGTGGCATGGTTGCGAATCTTGTCATACATCATTGGCTGGGTGACGGCAGGTTCATCCGCCTCATTGTGGCCAAGGCGCCGGTAGCAGACGAGATCGATAATGACGTCCTTGTGAAAGGTATTGCGGTAGTCCATGGCCAGGCGGGTGATGAAGATCACTGCTTCGGGATCATCACCATTGACATGAAAAACCGGCGCCTGCACCATCTTCCCCACATCGGTACAGTAGGCTGTCGAGCGCGAGTCAAGCGGGTTGCTGACTGTGAAGCCAATCTGGTTGTTGATGACGATATGCACCGTGCCTCCGGTGCTGAACCCCCGTGCCTGTGACAGCTGCAGCGTCTCCATCACCACACCCTGTCCGGCAAATGAAGCATCACCATGAATCAATACCGGCAACACTTTGTCGCCTTGAAAATCCATGCGCCGCATCTGGCGTGCGCGCACCGAACCCTCGATAACCGGACCGATAATTTCAAGATGCGACGGGTTGAACCCCAGTGCGACATGAATGGTGTGGCCAGGCGTATCAATATCGGCCGAGAATCCCATGTGGTATTTCACATCACCGGCAATGATGATGCCGTGGGACTCCTTTTTTCCTTCAAATTCATCGAACAGGTCACAGGGTGATTTTCCAACGATATTGGTGAGCACATTCAGGCGTCCGCGGTGCGCCATGCCGATGACGATCTCCTCCATGCGCGATTTTCCGGCCCGCTGAATCAGCTCATCCAGCAGTGGAATCAGCGAATCGCCTCCCTCCAGCGAGAAGCGTTTCTGTCCCACGTAACGCGTATGCAGATAGCGCTCCAGCCCCTCGGCCGCAGTGAGCAATTTAAGCAGCCAGATGCGATCATCAGCCTCGAGCACCGGCCTGGCGCGATATCCCTCGATGCGTTTTTGCAGCCAGCGTTTCTCCTCGGTGGCGGTGATGTGCATATATTCAAAGCCGGAGTGCTGCGTATAGACCTCTTTCAGAAAACTAATAATCTGATTGAGTGGCAGGCGGTTCGGCGCATACAGAGAACCGGTATGGAACTCCTTGGGCATATCACTCTGTTGCAGATGGTGATGTTCCGGAGTGAGTTCAGCCAGGATCTCCATCTCTCTTAATTTGAGTGGATCGAGGGAGGCATTCTGATGACCTCGCACCCGGTAGGCATTGATCAGGCGTAACACAGCGCTCTGCTTTTCTGCAGCATCAGGTGTCAGTTTTTTGCAGGGAATAGTGCTAGCTGCAGCTTTGGCTTGTTCTGCAAACTGTTGCCGGATTTTGGAGTGCGGCGTGTCAACTGTTGCTGACTCACCGGGCAATGCGTCGAAATGCTCTCTCCAGCCGGGATCGATGCTGTCAGGATCGAGCAGGTAATCTTCGTAGAGTTGCTCGATATAAGCCGCATTGGCGCCGGAAAAAGGTGAAGTATGGTATAGCTTCTCGAGCAGTGGTGAACTCATGGTGATTCTCCTCCCCATCATTATTATTGTATAGGGCGACTTGTCAGGAACAATGCGTTCCATCAGCCGCTTGATCGAAGTCTAGCAGGTGCAGGAGAAATGTGAAGAGGAGATCGGTATAGTACTGGATAATAATCTCAATTATTCAGAGTGAATACTGTCATTGCGAGGGAGCCTAAGCGACCGCGGCAATCTGATTTGTAGATTGCCGCGTCGCCTCCGGCTCCTCGCAATGACGTCTGTATTAACAAAATGTATTCAATACGCGGAGTTATTGAGTTGTTATTTGCCCGTCTGTTCCGTGGTTAATGTTACACCTATTTCGGAGCTGCCGGAGGCGTCGGTGTTACAGGCGTAATTCCAATCTCATCCCCATCATCGAGGCGGGTAAATGACTCGGCAAACTCTCTGTTTACCGTGACCTGGATATGCTCTGCCGCCAGCAGATAACCGCGCTCACGCTCGCGGCGCTGCAGATGTTCAAGCAATTTCTCTACGGTATCAATCTTGCCGGGAAGCGTCAGCTCTTCCGACTCCTTGCGCAGCTTGTTCACCAGATAGGCGAAGTAGAGAATGGTGACTTGACGTTGTTGCTCTGTTGTATCTGCTTCACTGTTGCGCTCGATTTCGTGCGCTTTGAGCCGTTGCAGGTAGTCCTGCCAGTTGGAGTGCTGCTGTTTGCCCAGATTGTAGAGCGTCTCCCAGGAGTAGATGCCGGTATCGTGGCCATCATCAAATACAAATGAGAGCGCGTAGTTGCCCTGTGGCTCGATGGCCGTGATATTGACCTGCTCCTTGCCGCTGACGGGTTTGTCATCGGCTTTCACTTCGGCAGCAGGAGAGAATACTCGCAGGTATCCACATGGCAGGTCGAAATGGCTGCCGTCATCGAAGGTAAGCGAAAGCACATGGGATTTGCTGTGCAGTTGAATGTTCGTTGGTTGTGGTGTCTGCGCCATTATCATGATCCGGCAGAGTCAGGGTACGCTAGCCTAGCATCTCAAAAAAAACTTGCAAGTTCAGAGTGAACGGCGGAGACTGCGTAAATGATGATTTCAATGAAGAAGTGGCTATTTAGAACGAATGTCTGTCGAGTGATTGGCGGAAGTCGTTGCTGTGTGCCGATGTAGTTGAAACTTCATCACTGAATAGCAAAAGGCCGCAGCTCAAACTGCGGCCTTTTTATTGAGCCTCTTGCAAAACCCCAAAACTTGTCATTCCGGCGAAGGCCGGAATCCATAGCATCAACCGATTACAGATTAAAAACATGGATTCCGGCTAAAAGCATGCCGGAATGAC
>DAOUQU010000281.1 GCA_030625445.1 Gammaproteobacteria bacterium | reverse complement strand
CTGCGCGGGTTTTTTATCCCCACCACCATAAAGAGACTATAAAATGATTAAAAAACTGATTATTGCACTGGCAATCACCTCCATTCCCGCTGTCGCCAGCGCCGACTTCATGGACGCAGCATGGGCTAAAAAAGCCTGCGGCATGTGGAACGCCAACGGCACCCTGACCGGCAAGCTTGGCGGCGAGGCGTGGGCGGCCAATAACGGCGGCCGCGGCTATAAACTGATCCGGATCTACCGCACCGATTGCGGCGCCGGCTCAAAAGTGCAGCTCACCCTCGAGGACAAGGGCGGCAAAGCGATGTGCACCTACGGCGGCAAGCCGGACGGCAAAAAAATCAACTCCGACTTCGACTACGTGATGCACGCATCCGACAAGAACTGGACCTGCATCGGCAAGGGCGAATCCTTCTGCGGACCCAAGATGGCGATGGGCACCGGCAAGCTGAAGTTCAGCGGCCCCAAGATGGAGGCGATGAGCGTCCTCGGTCCATTCGAACAGTTCCTGCTGCTCACCGGAAAAGTCGGCGGCGAAAAGACACCCTGTAAATAATCCATTTACTGTAACAACAAACCTCCAGCTCCATGAATGGGTCTGGAGGTTTTTTTTGTCTCGATAAACTGGGGGAAGTGAGGCTTTAGCCTCGCCTGATGATCATCGTCTGAATTATGCGAAGGAATGCATATTCGGGTATGGGTTCACGTTCCCACACATGAGCGTGGAAGCCATGGTAAACCAGTGAGAAAATCTGTGTGTATCTGTGTTCATCTGTGGCAAAAATCAGATATGCAGTACAATTAGCACTAAGATCTCTCCTGCGTCGAGATGACACTCTGCAAACGATGGATCTTTTTGTTTCAATTAGTTACAAGACATACTGAATGTTATTGACAAATATCATGTTGCACTAATATAAGCGTTTGCTAAAATACCTTTCAATGCTTGAAAGTTTAAATACTAATTGTGAGGTACAACATGACTATTTGCACACATATCAGGGAGGACATCGAACGATCGCAGAAAACACCCACGGCAGTGCCCTTTGCATGGTTTCTTCTCGGCGCCCTGTTGATTCATTCAGACTTTCTGCTGATAACAATCATCGGCGTCATGCTCGCCGTCTATGGGGGCTACAGGCTCTTTTTTCGGGGCAGAATGCTCGCCTGCTGCATCAGCAATTATCGTGAGGCGGTCGCCAAGGGCGAAAAGCCATCCATGGGCTGCCTCAAAGACCGTCTGAGCTTCTGAATAAGTCCATGGGATGGGGGTTCGGGGGAAGGGAAACCGAATGACTGTAACCTCTCAAAAAGTCCGTGCCAAAAGTCAGGCTATCATCTCTTTTCATCGTGGTCAGATGACCACTCCTACGCCTGAAGCCAGCAAATGTCGTAGGAGCGGTCTTCCGACCGCGAAGTGCACGGGCTTATTGAGATGTTACGAATGACCATTGTAACTTATTGATAGTCGCCCCTTCCCCCGTAGAAAAACTTGCAGGAATGCTTTGATCGAGTCGCGTTGCAACTTGATCAGAGCTTCCCTACTGGTGTAAGCGGTTCATGACGCGCTGATAATCGCCGGCCAGCAGATCGGGTGTCTCATCCACAGCGCGCGAAATCGCATCACGCATGAGCAGATCATCTGCTTTGGATGCTCTTTTCAGCACATAGTCGACAACCTGGCTTTTATGGCCGGGATGGCCGATGCCTACGCGTAATCTGCAATAGTCGGCGCCAATGGCCTTGTGAATATCCCGCAGGCCATTGTGGCCGCCGTGCCCTCCCCCCTGCTTGAAACGCACCACGCCCGGGGGCAGATCAAGCTCGTCATGCACGACCAGCAGCTGTGGCGGCTCCAGCTTGAAGAAGTTGCAGATGGCAGCGACGGACTGGCCGCTGCGGTTCATAAACACCATCGGTTTCAGCAGACGACAGGAGTGTGCCCCAGCCTGCAACTGACAGGATTCACCAAAAAATCGCCTCTCCTGGCGAAAAACAGCACCATATCGGGAAGCAACCGCATCCGCAAACCAGAAGCCCGCATTGTGCCTGGTGTGAAGATACTTCTCACCGGGATTTCCCAAACCGACGATCAATTGAATTGTTTGTGGATCGGACATAGAGTTTTCATTCATCATGAGACATTAACCACGGAACAGACGGACAACACGGAATGATTTGCATCTCGTTCCTATCGTCCTCGGTGGGAATGCAACTGAGTCATCTTTGAGCCAGGTCTGCATTCCCACGCAGGAGCGTGGGAACGAGGAAGGAACCCCCCAGCTGACTATCAAAAAAAGGGGGCATTTGTTTAACAAACGCCCCCTTACTCTACACAGCAATATACTCTGTGTTATGACTCTTCGGAGTCCTCTTCATCAGCTGATTCAGCCTCGCCTTCAGCAGCTTCAGCCACCTCTTCCGGCTCTTCCTCGACTTCAACGCGTGCAGCGAGTACGGCGACAACAGCCATGTCATGATCTTCACCCAGCGCCAGCACAGGCAGTTCAACACCCTCCGGAAGCTTGATCTGGGAGAGATGAATGGCGTCGCCTATCTCCAGGGCAGAG
>DAOUQU010000145.1 GCA_030625445.1 Gammaproteobacteria bacterium | reverse complement strand
AAATAGTCAGATCTTATTGGTAGTGAGGAACCTGTTATGCGGTTTTTGCAATATTTCGTACCCCTGCTGATGCTGCTCATCGGCATCGTATTTTTGAGTTTTGGTTACCACCATTGGCAGAATTCCTACCAACTGCTGCGGACATCATCTGTCGCTGAAGGCACGATAATCAGCATAGACCCCTTCATGTCCAGCAAGGCAGGAAAATCCTCGTCTCTGCAATACTTCCCCAAAGTCGCATTCACAACATCGGCAGGTGAACAGATTGAGTTTCAATCCACGGTCACTCGCCGTGCAGATCATTACAAGAAAGGCGACCAGGTGCGGGTGCTCTACCAGCAGGAGGATCCACAAACAGCAATCATCGGCTCTTTCAACGATCTGTGGGCGCTGGCACTCATCTTCACGATTTCCGGCGTGATGGTCACTGTGCTCTCCGGCTGGTTTTTTCGCCGCGCCCTTCGTGGTGGAGAATCAAATTGATTGCTCATTCAACCGATGAGCCCCCTCTTCCTTTGGATGAGGGAGGACGTTAAAGCCATCGCTCCACGTGCCGGATGGAGGGGTCCTCGGCAGAGGCGCTGATCGAGAATCCAAGTGCCCGCATAAGCGAAAGCATGCGATGGTTGTTTGTCATCACTTCACCCTCCACCACTCTAACACCGTGGCCACGGGCAGCTTCCATGATGGCCTCCATCAGCTGGGAGCCTATGCCCTGGCCGCCGTACTTGTCGGATACTGCAAGCGCAAACTCACAGGAATTGCCATCCGGATTGACCACGTAGCGCCCCACTCCAATCTGCTCGGATCGTCCCTGCTCCTTGATCACGGCAATCAGGGCCATTTCACGGCTGTAGTCCAGCTGGGTATAACGCACCAGCATCTCAGGACTCAATTCGGTGAGGGCGCGTATAAATCTGAAGTACTTGGCTTCGGCCGAGAGGTTGCGCACGAACTCCTGTTCGATCTCGGCATCTTCCGGTCGAATGGGGCGGATCGTCATGGCAGTGCCGTCAGCGAGATAGGCATGCCGGGTAAGATGGGACGGATAGGGATGAATCGCCATATGGGAATATGGAACCGGGGAGGTGGGCGGCCGCTTTACCCGGATACGCGCATCAACCACCATCACGCCATCCTTGTCTGCAAACAGCGGGTTGATATCCATCTCCTGAATATGGGGGAGCTCACACACCATCTCCGAGATCCGCAGCAGCACATCCTCCACCGCGGTTTTATCGACAGCCTCCATTTTGCGAAAGGCGCCGAGCAGATGCGTCACACGGGTTCTGTCGATCAGGCGTTTCGCCAATACCCGGTTAAGGGGGGGTATGGCCACCGCATTGTCGTGCATGATCTCGGCCATTGTGCCTCCCGCGCCAAAGGCGATGACCGGGCCAAAGACCGGGTCCCGTTTGACTCCGACCATAAGCTCGCGTGCATCTGCACTGGAAGCCATGGGTTCGACCGTGACACCACGTATCTCGGCGTCTGGTTTTATGCGCTGCGCCTCATCCACCAGGGATTTGTAGGTGGTTCGCACATCCGGAGCATTGAGGATATTAATTTTCACCCCCCCGACATCAGATTTATGAGAGATCTGCGCAGAGCTGACCTTCATCACCACCGGGAACCCCAGCGACTCGGCATGCACCAGCGCTTCGGCAGCGCTTCTCGCCTCCAGCGTTGGCGTACAGGGGATACGAAAAGCATTGAGGATGGCTTTGGATTCCGTATCGGAGAGCATATCACGCCGTTCTGCCAACACGGACTCGATAATCATCCTCGCCCCCTCGACATCAGGCGTCCTGGAATCAGTCAGTGGCCCGGGCGTCTGCAGCAGCAGTTTTTGATTGCAATGGTAATGACTCAGATAGGCGAAGGCCTCGACAGCCCGCTCCGGAGAGACGAAGTTCGGGATACCGTTGGCGGAGAAAATCTCGCGAGCCTCCTGCACCTTGGTCTCGCCCATCCAGCAGGCGATTGTCGGCTTCTCCTTCTGTTTTTTAGCGGCTTCAATGACGGCCTGCGCCGTCTCATTCGGAGCGCTCATCGCCTGTGGCGTAAGCAGCACCAGCACGCCGTCAACGTTCGGATCTTTCAGACAGGCCTCTACAACCCCGGCGTATCTTTGCGACGAGGCATCTCCCAGAATATCCACCGGATTGCCGTGTGACCAGTGGGTGGGCAGAATCTTATTCAGCAGTGCGAGAGTCTCCGCAGTGAGTGTGGCAATTTCCACACCCATATCCTCGGCCCGATCGGTGGCCATTACGCCCGGCCCCCCGCCATTTGTGACGATGGCCAGCCGCTTGCCATTGACCCTTCTGCCGGTAGAGAGAATTGCGGCTGCGGCAAACAGCTGGCTAAAGGTCATGGCGCGGACAGCACCCGCCCGCTCGAGCGCCGCATCAAACACATCGTCTTCGCCAATCATGGCTCCGGTATGGGTGTAAGCGGCGCGTGAACCCGCTCGATGGCGGCCCGCCTTGAGAACGATAACCGGCTTGGCGTGGGCGGCGCTGCGCAAACCACTCATAAAGGCGCGGGCGTCATGCACACCTTCCACGTAGAGCAGAATGGCGTCGGTCTTCTGATCGGCCACCAGATAATCAAGAATGTCGCCAAAGTCGACATCGGCGGCATTTCCCAGCGACACCACGGTGGAGAATCCCAGCTGGTGCGGGACAGACCAGTCTAGAATCGCGGTGCACAGGGCGCCTGACTGGGAGATCAAAGCCAGTCGACCATCCGGCGCCATGGAATCCAGACAGGTGGCGTTGAGACCAATTCCCGGGCGCATCAGCCCCAGGCAGTTGGGACCCAGCAGATGGATGCCGTGATGGCGCGCGATATCCGCCAGGGAATTTTCCAGGCGAATACCTTTTTTACCGACTTCACGGAAACCCGCACTCAGCACGATAGCCGCTGCAACATCCTGCTCCCCGCAGCTGCGCATGATATTCAGAACTGTCGAGGCCGGCGTGGCGATAATGGCCAGGTCGACTGTTGCATCCACCTCATCCAGGCTCTTGTAGCAGCGGTGTCCCTGGATCTTCTTATGTTTGGGATTGATCGGGTACAAACTGCCGCTATATCCCGTCTGGATCAGGTTCTGGAACACGCGTGCGCCAACACTGCCGTGTTTTTCACTGGCGCCGAACACGGCGATGTTGTGGGGGGAAAAAAGTGCTTCCAGATGATGTGGACCCATAACGGTAAACCCTAGAATCCTTGATTCACTAAAATGCTTGCAAATGAGTCAAGTTTTAAAAGAATCTCTCGCTAAGAACGCAAAGGACGCAAAGGTTTTTCTTGGCGGTCTTGGTGTCTTTGCGAGAGAAAGTGTTTTTTTCATGCCTTGTCAGTCTGAGACCTGACCTCACTAGATATAATGATTTTCTTCGTCTTAGATATATGCGAGCATTGTACGCATCTTGCGGAGTACTCACATGACTATTGCATACATCACACATCCTGACTGCCTGCTGCATGAAATCGGCAACCATCATCCGGAGCGACCGGCACGGCTTCACGCCATTCATGACCAGTTGATCAGTTCCGGACTCGAATTTGTACTCATACCGCACGAAGCCCCCCTCATCGAAACAGTGCATCTTGAAAGGGTGCATGACCCTGATTATGTGGCCGACTTGTTCAAGCGTGCGCCAACTCAGGGCATCCTGACGCTGGATGACGATACCATTATGATGCCGAAGACCCTGGATGCTGCACGACGGGCGGCGGGGGCTGTTGTGCGCGGGGTTGAGCTGGTGCTGGACGACGATTTCACCGCCGCCTTCTGTGCTGTGCGTCCTCCGGGCCACCATGCGGAGAGAGACCGCGCCATGGGATTTTGTTATTTCAACAATGTTGCCGCAGGCGCTGCTTATGCGCTCGAGGTGAAGGGGCTTGAACGTGTGGCTATCGTCGATTTTGACGTGCATCACGGCAATGGCACAGAAGATATTTTCCGGGATGACTCAAGGGTGCTATTTTGCTCCAGTTTTCAAAGCCCCTTCTATCCTTTCTCCGGTGAGGAGACCGATTCTGAACATATCGTCAATGTCCCCCTCCCTGCCGGCAGCGGCGGAGTGGAGTTCCGCGAACAAATAGAGCGTCACTGGCTGCCCGCCCTGCACGACTTTCAGCCGCAGCTGCTGTTGATATCGGCTGGATTCGACGCTCATGTGGAAGACGACATGGCGCAGCTGTGTTTACAGGATGCCGATTTTGCCTGGATCACCACCCGCCTGAAGGAGATTGCCGACCGGTACGCACATGGGCGCATCGTTTCAACACTTGAAGGCGGATACAACCTCGATGCACTGGGACGCAGTGTAGCTGCGCACCTGGATGCCCTGCTTTGAAACAGTGGGATGAGCTATTTGGAGGGGCGCCGCAAATGGTCGGGCTATACTCTGATATTCGAGGTGGTCCGCGATACTATCTGGCAATCACCAGAACATCGTCAAAACGAACTTTCCCGGATAATGTTTCAAGATTGAAATTCTTTAGTAGTGGTTGTGAACCGGGACTTTCATAGTCCAACATAAGTTTATCGTCTAAAAAAACTTGAACATGGCGCTCCTGCACGATAATAAGGAGAGCGTACCATCGCGAGCTAAATACTTTTGATTTTGCTTTGTTTATCTCCTGACCATGCATCTCTTCAAACAAACCAATACTTTTTTCCGCCCCATCAAGCCAGACGGTAAAACGTCCTTCATCCGGTGCTAGTGTAGTATTGATGTGTGCACGACTTCCTGGAGGGTTGACCAGGTAGAATTTCAAGTGGATCTCGAAATTGGCAGCTATATCACCTTTCTCAAATTGTTCGGCTAAACGATGTGCTAGAGCATGATGGTGGCCATCTCCCTCAAGAACATAATTATTCTCTACAAGCATACGTTGAA
>DAOUQU010000428.1 GCA_030625445.1 Gammaproteobacteria bacterium | reverse complement strand
CTGTTACAGCAATATTTGTAGAAACTCTCTAAGAGGGCTATTCTGTTGTCATGGGATTGCTGTTTTTTGAGGCGGCAACTTTACCGAGGAGAGTGGGGAAAATGATTCCCCGGAAGAAATGAGTGAAGAGATTCTGGTCAATGTGACTCCGCCCGAAACCCGGGTTGCCATCGTCGAAAATGGCATGGTGCAGGAGATTCTGGTCGAACGCATCAAGAAGCGGGGGCTGGTCGGTAATATCTACAAAGGCAGCGTTTGCCGGGTGTTGCCTGGTATGCAGGCGGCTTTTGTCGAGGTCGGACTGGAACGCGCCGCTTTTTTGCATGCCTCCGATATTGCCAGTGCCGGTCATCATGAGACAACTCCCGATATCATGGAACTGGTGCAGACCGGCAGTGATCTGATCGTACAGGTGGTCAAGGATCCTTTGGGAAGCAAGGGCGCCCGCCTGACAACACATCTCTCCATACCATCGCGATTTATGGTTTTCCTGCCGGCAGAGAAGAGCATCGGTATTTCACAAAAGATAGAAGATGAGCAGGAGCGCGACCGTCTGCGCGAAATACTGTCACTCTTTGTCAGGGAGGAAAATCTTCGCGGCGGATTTATCGCGCGCACTGCTGCTGAAGGGGCGGATGAGATGGCGCTACGAGCTGATATGCTGTTTTTATCGCGCCTGTGGGAGTCAATCGGAAAAAAGACGCTTGAGGTTGGTCCCCGTGAGTTGATCCATGGTGATCTGCCGCTCGCCCTGCGTGCGCTGCGGGATATGACGGATACACATATTCAGAAGGTGCGTATCGACTCCCAAACAACCTATAATAATGCAGTGCAGTTTGCTGACAGCTTTATTCCCGAGATCAGTGAGCGCATCGAATATTATCCGGGTGAGCGCCCGATCTTTGACCTCTACGGGGTTGAAGATGAGATAGAGAAGGCGTTGCAACACAAGGTCGATTTGAAATCGGGCGGCTATCTGATTATTGATCAGACAGAGGCGATGACCACAATCGATGTCAACACCGGTGGATTTGTCGGTCACCGTACGCTCGAAGAGACCGTTTTCAAAACCAATCTCGAAGCAGCCCAGACGCTTTGCAGACAGTTAAGATTGAGAAACCTGGGCGGCATCATCATTATTGACTTTATCGATATGCTGGATGCAGAGCATAAACGCCAGGTGATGCGGGCGCTGGAGAAATGCCTGGCAAAGGATCATGCCAAAACCCAGATCACAGAGGTGTCATCGCTTGGACTGGTAGAGATGACCCGCAAGCGCACCCGTGAATCGTTGGGTCACATCTTGTGTGCTCCCTGTCCCTGCTGCAATGGCCGCGGCACCCAGAAGACAGCCGAGACAACCTGTTATGAAATTTTTCGTGAGATTCTGCGTGAGTCGCGCCAGTTCGATGTGCAGTCACTGCTGATCCTTGCATCCCAGGACGTGGTTGATTTAATGCTTGATGAAGAGTCGGCGAGCCTGGTTGAACTGGAGCAGTTTATCGGCAGGCAGAT
>DAOUQU010000160.1 GCA_030625445.1 Gammaproteobacteria bacterium | reverse complement strand
AAACAGCACCGCATGCACCGGGTTACGGCGTGTAATCACCATGGTGGCGGCAAACACCAGCACTAGTGAAAAAATGTAGAAGATGAATTTCTCAAAGCTCATCGTTGATTACCGGGTATGCCGCTGCCGGTCGCCAGTGACAGGCCCTGCGACACGCTGTGAATACATCCATGTAAGCTCGATGCGCCCATCCATGGGCCGCATACGGTCGCAGGCCCTATCACTGACAACCGGCTTCTATTATCGTGAGAAGTTCCAGGCAGCTTGTTGTAACACACACTCATCTGAATTTAGCCTGCGCTGCACGATCTGCGGCGATCTGCTGTTCAAATTTATCACCGTTGGCGAGCAGCTCCTCTTTGGTGATGACGCTGCCCTCGCGGCTCTCGAAGTGATACTCGTAGACCCTGGTCTCGACAATGGCGTCAACCGGGCAGGACTCTTCGCAAAATCCGCAGAAGATGCACTTGAAGAGGTCGATCTCATATTTGGTGGTGCGCCTCGAGCCATCCTCGCGGGGCTCGGCCTCGATGGTAATCGCACAGGCGGGGCACACCGCTTCGCACAGTTTACAGGCGATGCAGCGCTCCTCGCCGTTGGGGTAGCGCCGCTGTGCATGCAGGCCGCGAAAACGCGGTGACATGGGGGCGCGCTCCTCCGGGTACTGCACGGTAATCTTACGCGCAAACAGGTAGCGCCCGGTGACCCGCATGCCTTTCAGCAGCTCGAACAGAAACAGGCTCTTTATGTAGTTGGTGACTGTTTTCATGCGTTGAACCACCAGGGCATTTTATTCACCACTGCGTAGGCGACAACCAGAATCCAGACGATGGTAATCGGGATAAACACCTTCCAGCCGAGACGCATGATCTGGTCGTAGCGATAACGGGGAAAAGTCGCCCGGAACCACAACAGCATGAACATGAAGACAAATGTCTTCGCCAACAGCCAGAAGAATCCGGGAACCCAGGCGAACCAGCTCTCAGCGAAGGTTCCCTCGAAAGGCGACAGCCAGCCGCCGAGAAACATCACCGCGGTCAGCGCCGAGATGAGGATCATGTTGGCGTATTCTGCAAGGAAAAACGCGGCAAACGTCATGCCTGAGTATTCGACATGAAAACCGGCGACGATCTCGGACTCGCCCTCGGCGACATCAAAAGGGGCGCGGTTGGTCTCGGCGACGCCGGCGATAAAATAGACAATAAACAGCGGAAACAGCGGCAGCCAGAACCAGTGCGCCGCACTCCCCTGCTGCGCACGCACGATATCGCCAAAATTAAGGCTGCCTGCAGCGACGATCACGGCGACCAGGGCAAAACCCATGGCGATCTCGTAGGAGACGATCTGCGCCGCCGAGCGCATGGCGCCGAGAAAGGCGTACTTCGAGTTGGTGGCCCAGCCGGCGATGATGACGCCATAGACCCCCATCGAAGTCAGCGCCAGCACATACAGCAATCCGGCATTGACATCTGCCAGCACCAGGGTTTCATCAAAGGGAAATACCGCCCATGCAGCCAGCGCCGGAGCCAATGTCAGCATCGGCGCAATCAAAAACAAAAACTTGTTGGCTTTGGTCGGCAGTATGATCTCCTTGAACATCAGCTTCATGGCGTCTGCAATCGGCTGTAGCGACCCCCTGAAGCCAACCCTGTTCGGGCCGATGCGTATCTGCATGTAGCCGATGACCTTGCGCTCCAGCAGCGTATAGTAGGCGACCATCAGCATCAGCGGCATGACGATCACCACGATCTTGATGACGATCTGAATGATCACCGGCAGCCAGTTCCAGAAATCGATCAACATGCTCATGAGACCTTCTCCAGCGTAACCTCGCCAAATGCGCCGCCAATATTTTCACTGCCGCTAACGCCTGTGGCGCACCATACACAATTGTCCGGTACGCGCTCATCGATGGTCACCAGTGAGGTGATATGCCCCGCCCCCTGTTTCAGGGATGCGCGCTCGCCGGCAGAGAGACCCGCCTGTTTTGCCGTCACGCTATTGATGTGGATCGACCACTCGCCGTCACTGCTGCGCTGCAGCGGTTCACTGCGGCGTGTGAGTGAATCCATGGCGTAGGGTGAGAGTGTCGGGATTCTCTCCAGGCCGCCTGCCGAGAGATTTTTGTCGTTCTCGCCGACCCAGTTTTCGGCAATGACGGTGACAGTCGGCAGCTTGTCGTCACAGGCGTCGAACACCTGATCACGGATCTCTTCGCTGCTGTTATAGTCAAAACCATCAAGATCCAGCAGATTTCCCAGCACCCGCAGCACTTTCCATGCCGGACGTGCCTCGCCGGGAGGAGCTACGACTCCGGCAAAACTCTGGCGATCTCCCTGGCAGTTGACCAGGGTACCGGAGGTTTCCGTGAAGGCGGCTATCGGCAGCATTACGCTCGCAGCTTGCTCAAGAGCCAGTGTGCGCCACGCGGTCAAAGCAACGACATGCTGTGATTCGCCCAGCCGCTCGACCGCGCTCTGTCCCTCTATGGTGTCATGTTCAGGTTCGATGCCGACCAGCAGCCAGGATTTTCCGGGCTGCGACAGCAATGAAGCCCTGGCGGTTGTGTTCACGGCGCCGGCAAGCCATGCGCCGACACTGTTTGCCGCTTCAGGCAGGAAACCGAGCTTTGCCCCGGTGGCTTCGCCCAGGCGTGCAGCGGCGGCGGCAAGCAGCGAATAGTCGGGATGGCTGCGTGCAATATTGCCGATCAGGATGATTGCATCGTCAGCAGCTTGCAGATGTTCTTTGATCTGCTGGTTGTCGATTGCATCCACCATCGCGGACGGGGCTGCAATGACAGTTTCCGCCAGCGCATAGTTGAAATCGAAATCGACCGGATTGATCGCCATCACTTTTGCGCCGGCCAGCGCCGCCTTGCGGATACGGTGATTGATCAGCGGCTGCTCCTTGCGCACATTGCTGCCAATCAGCAGAATGGCGTCCGCCTTCTCCAGCGCATTCAGCGTGGTACCCAGCCATGGGGTCGACTCCGTGTAGCGGAAATCCGCCATGCGCAGGCGCGATTCGATATTGCTGCTGCCCAGTCCCTGCAGCAGCTTTGTAGACAGCGCCATCTCTTCCAGGGTCGCGGAGGGCGACACCAGCGCGGCGATTTGATCCGCCTCGTCCCTTGCCGCAGCCAGCGAGGAGGCGGCTTTGTTCAGCGCCTCTTCCCAGCTTGCTTCGCGCCATTGATCCTTCTCTTTGATCATTGGCGTTGTGAGACGATCTTTATGCCTCAGGGCGGTATAACTGTAGCGGTCGCGATCCGACAGCCAGGTTTCATTGATGGCGTCGTTCTCTTGAGGAACAACACGCATGACCTTGTTGTTGCGCAGATGCACATCGATATTGGAGCCCACCGAGTCATGCGGCGCCACACTCGACCGCCGGGTCATCTCCCAGGCGCGCGCCTGAAAGCGGAACGGCTTGGAGGTCAACGCCCCCACCGGGCAGAGGTCGATGATGTTGCCCGACAGCTCGGAGGTCATGGTATGGGCCACATAGGTGCCGATCTTCATGTGCTCGCCGCGCCCGGTAGCTCCCAGTTCACGCACGCCGGCAATTTCATCGCCAAAACGCACGCAGCGGGTGCAGTGAATGCAGCGCGTCATATCGGTCGCAACCAGCGGACCGAGATCCGGATCGGCCACGATGCGCTTGGCCTCGGTGTAACGCGAGACATCAGCGCCGTAACCGACAGCAACATCCTGGAGCTCGCACTCACCGCCCTGGTCACAGATCGGGCAGTCCAGCGGATGGTTGATCAGCAGAAACTCCATGGTTCCCTTTTGCGCCTCACGCGCCAGGGGGGATTTGGTGAAGACCTTCATCCCATCCATGCAGGGTGTGGCGCAGGCTGGCAGCGGCTTGGGCGCATTTTCAACCTCGACCAGACACATGCGGCAATTTGCAGAGATAGAGAGATGCTTGTGATAGCAGAAACGCGGCACGGTGACACCTGCCGCATCGGTGACTTCGATGAGCATCTGTCCCGGCCTGGCATCGAGCTGCCTGCCGTCTACCTCGATTGTGATTGTTTTTTCGTCTGCCATTTTTTGTCGGTGTTTAGTACTAGCGAGATCATGTCTCAGACTCACGATGCATGAAAACCATATTATCTCTCGCAAAGACGCCAAGACCGCAAAGGGTTTCTCTTGGCGAACTTAGCGCCTTTGCGAGAGTTATTTTGAAAATTTGACTCATTTTGTATAGATATTGGCCACAATGGTAATTGTGCAATTACACCATGCACTTTCCGTGCTTGATGTGATATTCAAACTCTTCGCGGAAGTGTTTGACAAAACTTGCTACCGGACCCGCTGCCGCATCACCCAAAGCACAGATGGTGCGGCCTGAAATTTTTGCTGCGACATCATCGAGCAGTTCGAGATCTTCCATCCTGCCCTGACCATGTTCGATGCGG
>DAOUQU010000404.1 GCA_030625445.1 Gammaproteobacteria bacterium | reverse complement strand
CCTGCACATTATTGCGCAGGCGCAAAAACAGGGCGGGACTGCTGCCTTCGTCGATGCCGAGCACGCACTCGATCCCTCCTATGCAGAGAAACTCGGCATCAACATGGATGAGCTGCTGGTGTCACAGCCGGATACGGGCGAACAGGCGCTGGAGATTACCGATATGCTGGTACGTTCCGGAGCCGTTGATGTCGTGGTGATCGACTCGGTTGCCGCACTCACTCCGCGTGCAGAGATCGAAGGCGAGATGGGCGATACGCATGTCGGTTTGCAGGCGCGATTGATGTCACAGGCGCTGCGCAAGCTGACAGCCAATATCAAACGCACCAACTGCCTGGTCATCTTTATCAACCAGATCAGGATGAAAATCGGCGTCATGTTCGGCAGTCCCGAGACCACCTCGGGCGGCAATGCTCTTAAATTCTATGCTTCGGTAAGACTGGATATCCGCCGTATCGGCGCCATCAAGAAGGGTGATGAGATCGTGGGCAACGATACCCGCGTCAAGGTAGTCAAAAACAAGGTTGCCCCTCCGTTTAAACAGGTGACCTTTGAAATCATCTACGGCGAGGGGATATCTCGCGAGGGAGAGCTGATCGACCTTGGCGTGCAGCATGGTTTTATCGAAAAATCCGGATCCTGGTACAGCCATGGCGGCAACAGGATAGGGCAGGGCAAGGAGAACGTGCGTAACTTCCTGAAGGAAAATCCGCAGATAGCCGATGATATCGAAGCAGGTGTGCGTGCAAAACTGCTTCCGGAAAAGCAGCAGGTAGAGGATGAGTCCGAGGAATCCCCGCAAACGCTCTCAGCAAGTGCCGGAGGCTGATATTGACTGATCTGCAGGAGGCAGAGCAGGCTGCGATCCGTCTGCTGGCTCCCCGCGAGCATTCGCGGCTGGAGCTGAGGCGTAAATTGCTGAAACGTGATCATGCGCCTGATATCATTGAGGAGGTTCTGCAGCGTCTTGAAGAGCATGGACTGCTCAGCGATGAGCGCTTTGTTGAGCAGTATGTCGCTATGCGCAAAAGAAAAGGCTATGGGCCGGTGCGTATTCGCCAGGAGCTGCGTGAACGAGGCATCAATGATACCATGATCCATGAGTGGATTGATGAACGTGATGACGAGTGGTGGGTGAACATGAAACGGGTGATTGAAAAAAAATTCAGTGCACTGGTTCATGCAGACTACAAGGAGCAGGCAAGACTCGCCCGTTTTCTTGAGTACCGCGGTTTCCCAAATCACATGATCCGTGACTACCTGTTTCACGACTAATAGAAAGTTTGCAGTCTTCAGTTTGCAGTTGGCGGTAAAACCCGTAGGGTGTCAATAAGCGGAGCGCATTGCACCATAAAATTGGCGCTAGACTATTTCAACCACGAAAGTCACGAAAAGCACGAAAATTAATAAGGGTTGTTTGGCATCCTTCGTTTCGGTTTTGAGCTTCACAGTTTTCCATCTCGACGCAGGAGAGATCCTACGCATCCCTCATATCTGCAGATGAACACTCCAAACCCGTAAAATCAACAAAAAGCTGACTTTTCCATTCATTTTTTCACTCCATGCGTGACATGTGCGCATATCCCGCATAATATGCTCTTTTTCCTGAATTTCTACTTGCACATCGCATGAAGACTAGCGCTGAAATACGACAGGCATTTCTTGATTTTTTTGCCGAGAAGGGACACCAGGTTGTCGACTCCAGTTC
>DAOUQU010000108.1 GCA_030625445.1 Gammaproteobacteria bacterium | reverse complement strand
TCACTCACTTTGCACAGAGTGATCAGCTCAGCTATGATGCGGACACAGGCTGAAATCAGGAACCATCGTGAAAGCCAACGCCTTTTCAGAAAACTACAGTGTCGGCGAAGAGATAGCACATGCCGTTACCCATGGCATTGGCATCCCGCTGAGCATCGCCGCGCTGGCCATACTTGTAGCCTTCTCATCCCTCTACGGCGATGCCTGGCATGTGACCAGCACTGCCATCTATGGCGCCACTCTGATTCTGCTCTACACAGCCTCGACCCTCTATCACGGCATCCCCCATACCGGTGCCAAAAAAATCCTACAACAACTGGATCATGTCGCCATATTCCTCCTCATCGCAGGCACCTATACACCCTTTACGCTGGTCTCTCTGCGCGGCTCCTGGGGATGGATCCTGTTCGCCATGGTCTGGGGTATCGCCATCCTGGGCATCTACATAGAACTTTGGGGCAGCAGCAAGCTGCGCCGCTGGTCGCTGGCTCTCTACCTGGGCATGGGCTGGCTGGTGGTGATCGCCATCAAACCCATGCTGGAAAATGTGGAAACCGGTGGACTGCTGTTGCTGTTGGCCGGGGGATTGAGTTACACCCTGGGCGCCATTTTCTATGCCTGGGAACACCTCTCCTACAACCATGCTATCTGGCATATCTTCGTACTTGCAGGCAGCATACTGCACTTCTTCTCAATACTCTTCTACGTCGTTCCGGACGCGCCACTGGCATAACAGCATCTCCGACAGGCTCCTGATAACGAACACAAGACCGCCACTAACTCAACTCCTGGAGATGAGTTGAGCGACCAGTAAAAACAGCGAACCTGCTGCTCCCATCAGCGGAACCCACACCGGATAGCCTCTGACATTTGCCGGTAGTGGATAGATTGCACGAATTCTCAGCAGCGCCAGATTGACCAGCAGAAATACACTCAGGATCAGATAGCTCGTGGAAGCTGCAAGTTTCACCAGCGGAAACCACAAGGCCAATACCATGATGAGAGATGTCACCAGCAGTGTGGCTATCACCGGGGTATGGCTACGCCGGCTGACCCGACCAAGTATAGCGGGAAGCCATCCCCGCCGGCTCATCCCATAAAAAATCCGGGATGCCATAATAATCTGGATCAATGCTCCATTGACGATAGCAAACAGACTGATCAATGAGATCACCACGGGCTTCCTGCCTGTTGCAGCAGTGTAGAGATCTGCCAGCGGCGCCTTACTGGCAGCCAGCTGCTGTGGGGAGAGATTCACAACTGCGACCAGCGACACCATCGCATACAGCAGGGTTGCAGTGATCAATGCCCACAGGATCGCCCGCGGCATATTGATTTCCGGCTCACGCACCTCTTCCGCCACATTGACCATATCCTCAAAACCAATAAATGCATAGAAGGCCAGAAATGCGCCGAGGAAAATACCCGGCCACAAATGCCACTGGTTCAAAGCCGGCAGATTTTCAATAATCTGAGGAAGTCTCTCAAGCTGTGCACTGCCTGTGAAGATAATCAGCAGCAGTCCGAAAATCTCCAACAAGGTAAAGAGAGCCGCCACCTTGACTGACTCGGCGATACCCCAGATCGCTACTGTCCCCAGCATGAACAGCAAAACAACGATCGCCAGCCACTGCGGAATTTCGACGAAGAGCTGCAGATAGCCAACAAAGCCGCGGGCAATGGTTGCGGCAGAGAGTATGCCGGCCATCGCAATCAACAGACCTGTGGCGCTCGACAACCAGGTCACGCCAAAGCCTTTCTGCAGATAGACCGCTTCCCCGGCGGCAAACGGATAGCGCGCTGACAGCTCGGCATAGGTAAAGGCGCTGAAAGCAGCAACGAATGCCGCCAACATGAATGAGAGCGGTACAAAATAACCCGCCTGCGCCGCAACTTTTCCCACCAGCACATAGATTCCCGCACCGAGAATATTCCCTAATCCATAAAAGAGGAGCAGCCAGAAACCAAGGCTGCGTTTCAGGGATGCAGGGGTATTCGGGGACATCTCTTTCTCCTGGTAAAGCAGGCCGGGCTATTTAATCGCATTGATGATGCCACGAATTGGATCACTCCACACCATTACTTTCCGGGACAGCATGTAGAGACAATCGTTTGTCGCAACAGGTCAATACTTCCTATTTCACTAATTCTATCATGGTTAATTTCAACAACCATAAAGGTGAAGCAAATGCCATCTGCTATAGAGAGCGCTCAGCAACAAGTATCATTCTGGGAAGAGAGTATCGATGAAGAGAGGGAAAGGGAGAGAGTTACTGCCCGCCCTTCTGTTATGTTACAGAGACTTTTAGACGGACTCAGCCGATCGGAAGATCGGTTAAGAAAACTAGCAGGAGAGATAGATGTGTAATCAACGATTTTTCTGAGAAAAGCGCTACATGCTCCCAGGGATGGGAGCATACTGCCATTTTGACTGCGGGGAGAAAACTTGCATCTGCACATATCATTGGATGCGTATCCTTTATCTCTGTCACCATATTGGAAAGGAGACCAAACTGCTGAAGGCTGGCAGACAATTTGTGAAATAGCTGTGATTACGCTATTTGATCACATTCCCGGATGAAAAGTTATGCGATAATGCCATCAAACAGGAAACTACTGTCGCTTGTGCTCTGATACCCGGTTAACAAATCTCTACAGTGCCCAGAAAATTCTTCAAACGCTACTGCCCTGATGCTGCGGTGATTCGCAATAATCGCTATTTGAGTATCTTTGGCGAACACCTGCACTCTCCCAACCTGTGGCATCTCAACCGCCTTTCGATTGCACGCGGATTTTCTATCGGGGCTTTCTGGGCGCTGGTCCCTTTTCCCGGCCAGATGGTCGGCGCCGTGTGGAGCGCTATCGTATGGCGCGCAAACATTCCGATTTCACTGCTGTTGGTGTGGATGACAAACCCATTCACTATCCCGCCAATTTTTCTTGGCGCCTATTTATTGGGCGGCTGGATGCTTGGTATTCCTGTGATTGAGATCCCAGACTCACTCTCTATGCACTGGTTCATGGAGAGTTTCGATAAGATCTGGATACCCCTGGTCACCGGCAGCCTCACCATCGGCATCACCCTGGCGATTATCAGTTATTTCGGGATCAATGCCTTATGGAGATGGCATGTAATGCGGCGCTGGAAGATGAGGCGCAAACAATAACTCCTATTTTGCTATCACCACGTCATCACCGGTTACTTCGCGCAGCATCGGGAAGAGCTTCTCCTGCTCATCCTGAATTCGATTCAGGATCAGTTCAAACATCTCCTCCGTCTCTCTGACAAAAACAATATGGTCCTTGATAAACAGCTGTTTACATTTTTTCTTACCGCACCATGTTTTCAAATACTCTGCAAAAACACGTTTGATCTCCACACCGCCTGACATGAATTTATTAGAAATGTTTCTCGCTTTCTGATCGGAAGATGCAAGCAAGGTGCGATAAACAAATTTATCCTGTGTTTTGAGATGCTCTTCAACCTCTTTCACCAACACAAAAAAGAGATCGCTAATCACCTGGGTATCATAGAGCGCCCGGTCTGACAGCAGAAAAGTCAACACGTTGGTCAGCTCGGTAATCTTGTCATTCTGCTTGTTTACATCATCATATGTGAGCATTTTGCCCCTCCAAAAATCTACTACCGGCAACCCGGAAACTGCCAGCTATCACCCAGAATCAAACGAGATAGTTTACAGGGATTTTGTTCGCGTCGCTGTCTGTTTCTGGTAATCAGCACTCTTTTCGATGCTTCTTTGATATTTATCAACAGTCTACGATGCCATCAGCAACTTATCAAAAAGTCCCGTGTATTGCTACAACCTGTTTCGGCAAAACATGCGCGATCGACAACATATAGGGAGCAGCTTCATATTGTGCATGTGAATTGCTTCGCCAGGGCTTTTCTACTACTATGTACTGTATTACGGTACGTAAATGAGGCTGACTTGATGGATAGTATCAGTGTTAATAAATTCAGAGAGAATCTAAAATGTTTTGTAGAACAAGTCGTTAGCGAGCATTTACCGCTTAAGGTAACACGTAGAGGCGGTGATGATTTTATTGTTTTGAGTGCAGACGACTGGGAACGCGAACAAGAAACCTTATATGTCATGCAAAACAGCGACTTAATGAAACAAATTACAGCTTCAACAGCTACGAATGCAAGGAATAAAGGATATAAACCTACTGCCGGAGAGCTTGATGAGATCACTGGTTTTTGAAGGTAATACATGGACTGCTTACGAACAACTCAGACAAAAAGACAAAAAACTGCACAAAGCACTTTGCCGACTACTGAAGGAGATGCTTCGTGGCGACCCGCACCTTGGCACGGGAAAACCTGAGCCATTAAAACATAACCTCTCGGGTTTATGGTCTCGCCGCATTAGCCGGAAAGACCGTGTCATTTATAAATACGATGAAAACTACATCTATATTTTTGCTATTGGAGGGCATTACGATCAGTTTTAACTGCTCTGTCGAGCTGAGTGGCTGGAGAGGGTTTCGTCATTGCGAGGAGCCGGAGGCGACGCGGCAATCTGGTCTGGAGATTGCCACAGTCGCTTAGGCTCCCTCGCAATGACGATATTCACACGGACTTTTTGAGAACTTCCCCCTTACTCTCCATCCTGCGTTGATTTCTCAGCCTGTTTCGCCAAATCCCATAACTGCTCCAGTCTCTGCAAAGAGAGATCCCCCGTGGTCATATCCTGCTCCGCGAGCTTGTGTTCAATAAATTGAAAGCGCGTGACAAAACGCTCGCTCGAACCTTTCAACGCCGCCTCAGCATCGACATCGGAAAAGCGTGCGAGATTGACGACGGCAAACAGCAGATCACCAACCTCATCTGCAATCTGCTGCTGATCGCCCTGCTCCAGCGCCTCCTCAATCTCCGCCAGCTCTTCATGGCATTTCGCCAGCGGCCCTGAAATATCAGGCCAGTCAAAGCCAACCCGCGCCGCACGGCTCTGCAATTTTTTTGCATGCACCAAGGCAGGCAAAGCCAGGGCGACCCCTGAAACTGCGCTCTGCTGTGACTCCCGCTCGCGGGCTTTATGCTGCTCCCATGCTCTGCTCTGTTCGGCGACCGTTGCTATCGTCTCATCGGCAAAGACATGCGGATGGCGACGCACCATCTTGTCGCAAATCGCCGTCACAACATCATGAAAATCAAACTCCCCCGCCTCTTCAGCCAGGCGCGCATGGAAAGCCACCTGGAACAGCAGATCTCCCAACTCACCCTTCAACTCCTGCATATCATTTCGCTGAATCGCATCTGCAACTTCATACGCCTCTTCCAGCGTATAGGGAGCAATGGTTTCAAATGTCTGCTCGATATCCCAGGGGCAGCCGCTCTCGGGATCACGCAGCGCCTTCATGATTTGCAGAAGTTTGTCGATATCAGGCATAGGAGGTTTCAGGCAGTTTGGATAGAAAAGCGGGTCATTATATCCAGTATTAGAAGGAGATTGACATTTATCATGTGAACCAATCCCGGAAGCATCCCTCTTAGTATCAACACTATCAATCTGGGATTTCAGCAGAGATTCAGAGACTTGAAGATTAGTCTGAATCAACTTGTTTTCTCAGACGATAGTAAAACATTCAAATATAACTCAGGAGTAACGAGTATGAAAAAATTATTGCAAGCCATGCTGTTTTCAGCAGTAATAACCGCCGCACCTGCCTTCGCTCATCACGCCGCAGAAGGTGTTGTCGATGAAGAAGTCTACGCCATGATCGATGATCTGCTGGCAGACTCGGCGCATGCAGAAATGACCATCGACGATCTTGCTAATATGGAAATCACCACACGCAGTGTCAGTCAGATGGAAAACCTGATCGATGACGGTCTTCTCGATTATGCTGCCATGCTCGACGCCACGGTTACTATCACCTTCGATACGGACGGAAGTGTGATCATGAGCATTTCAACTGATTAATAATCAGGACTCATTTC
>DAOUQU010000132.1 GCA_030625445.1 Gammaproteobacteria bacterium | reverse complement strand
GCAGATCGACGCCAAAGTGGTCAGCAAGGCGATCAAGCAATATAAAATCGATCCGGAAAAACCCAATCCGGTCACTGTGTGACGCACGGAGAGGATTAACAGAATGGCTACAGATATCGTAGTTCCTGATATTGGTGATTTCGCCGATGTTGAAGTGATTGAAGTACTGATCAGTGCGGGTGATCAGGTAGAAGCAGAAGAGTCAATACTGACGCTCGAGAGTGACAAGGCCACCATGGAGATCCCGTCTCCCTCCAGCGGCACTGTTACAGAGGTGAAGGTTGCAGTGGGCGATCGCATCAGTGTCGGTGACCTGGTTGCATTGATGGATGTGGCTGACTCCGGTGAGGTGCAACCTGCAGCAGCAGAGGAGACCAAACCGGAGCCAACCGCTGCGCCTGTGCCGGTTGCCCCCGCGCCTGCAGCAAAAGCTGCTCCCGCTGCTCAGCGTCTGCCTGGCGAAAAAGAGCAGAAACCTGCCCCCGCCCCGGCAGAACCGCCGAAACGCATCACCAGCGGCAAGGCGCATGCCAGTCCCGCAGTGCGGCAATTTGCACGCAAACTTGGTGTGGATATCACGACTGTCGAAGGCAGCGGCCCCAAGGGGCGCGTGACCAAAGCGGATATACAGAACCACGTGAAGCAGGTTGTTGCCGCCCAGGATAAGGCTGCCGCTTCGACTGGATCGGCAATCCCGGCAATTCCGGAGATCGATTTCTCGAAATTCGGCAAGACCGAGACGGTTGAGCTGGGACGCATCAAAAAGCTCAGCGGCAACCACCTGAAGCGCGCATGGCTGAATATTCCCCATGTGACCCAGTTCGATGAAGCCGATATCACCGAGATGGAGGCCTTCCGCAAAGAGAACAAAGCTGAAGCGGAAAAGATGGGTATCAAGATGACCTTTATGCCGTTTTTGATGCGCGCCTGTGCCAAAGCGCTCAAGGAGATGCCGGAGTTCAATAGCTCCCTGACGGCCGATGCGGAACACCTGGTGATGAAGAGTTACGTCAATATCGGCATTGCGGTGGATACCCCCAATGGACTGATGGTGCCGGTGATTCGCGACGTGGATAAGAAGGGAATCTACGACCTGGCAGCGGAGCTGATGGAGCTTTCGGGGCGGGCCCGCGACGGGCAGCTCGGCGCCGAGGATATGCAGGGCGGCTGTTTCAGCATATCCAGCCTTGGCGGCATCGGCGGCGTGCAGTTCACGCCGATCGTCAATGCGCCGGAAGTTGCCATTCTCGGCGTTTCGCGTGCAGCCATGAAACCGGTGTGGAATGGCGCCGAGTTTGAACCGCGTCTGATCATGCCGTTTTCGCTCTCCTATGATCACCGTGTTGTCGACGGCGCGCAGGGTGTGCGTTTTACCACCTACATCAACAAACTGCTGAGCGATATTCGCCGTTTGTTGTTGTAGGGTTTATCCGCTCAAAACCGTAGGGTGTCAATAAGCGGAGCGCATTGCACCAATCATGGCGGGATGCGCTCCGCTTATGCCGCCCTACTAATCGAGCGAGATTAGATCTCAGACTGACGAGGTATGGAAAAGATTATTTTCTCTCGCAAAGGCGCAAAGATCGCCAAGAAAAAACCTTTGCGGTCTTGGCGAGAGTCATTTTTAATATTTGATTCAATTGTAAAGATGTTGGCAACTCAAGGTTTCTTGTACAAATACTTGTCCAATTGAATATAACCGAGGACTCCTCATGAGCAACACCATTGAAGTGACACTGCCGGATGTTGGTGATTTTGAGCAGGTTGAAATTATCGAAATACTGGTTGCTGTCGGTGACCAGGTTGAAGCGGAAGATTCACTGCTGACGCTGGAGAGTGACAAGGCAACCATGGAGATCCCTTCTCCGCATGGTGGCAGAGTCACTCAGATCAATGTGGCTGTTGGGGAGAAGATCTCAAAAGGTGATCCGGTATTGATACTGGAGCAGGCATCTGATTCCGCACAACCAGCTGCAGAAGCAGAAGAAAAACCTGAACCTCATCCTGATGCCGCTGCACCATCTGCCACATCCGATGTCGATATCCACGCTGAAGTGCTGGTCATAGGCGCAGGCCCCGGAGGTTATACCGCTGCTTTCCGTGCAGCGGATCTCGGCAAGAAAACGGTGCTGATCGAAAAATATACAGATCTTGGCGGCGTCTGCCTGAACGTCGGCTGCATTCCCTCCAAGGCGCTGCTGCATACCGCAGATGTCATCAACGAGGCTGCCGAACTGACTGAAATGGGAGTTGATTTCGGCAAGCCCAAAATTGATCTCGACAAGCTGCGCGCCGGCAAACAGCGGGTCGTCAAAAAACTGACCGGCGGGCTGGCCGGCATGGCCAAACAGCGCAAGGTGACGACCGTCCAGGGCGTCGCTCAGTTTGTGGACGCCAACTCTGTCAGCGTGGCTACCCAGGAGGGCAGCACTAGCATCTCTTTTGACAACTGCATTATCGCGGTCGGCTCGCGCGCTGTGCAGATCCCTCCTTTTCCAAATGACGATCCACGCCTGATCGACTCGACCGGCGCTCTGGCGCTCGAAGATGTGCCGAAAAAACTGCTGGTCATCGGCGGAGGCATCATCGGCCTCGAAATGGCGACCGTCTACAGCACCCTGGGCTCCAACATCGATATCGTTGAAATGCAAAATCAGTTGATGCCCGGCGCAGACAAGGACCTGGTGCGTCCCCTGCAGAAACGCCTCGCTAAACAGGTCGGCACCATCATGCTGGAGACCAAAGTAGCAGGCATCAAGGCGCAGAAAAATGGACTGAAAGTCGCCTTTGAAGGCAAGCATGCGCCTGACAAGGAGCAGCTTTATGATCGCGTGCTGGTCGCTGTCGGACGCTCACCGAATGGACACACCATCAATGCCGAGGCGGCCGGTGTCAATGTGGATGAGCGTGGATTCATCAGCGTCGATGAGCACATGCGCACCAACGTTGCACATATCCACGCCATCGGCGACGTGGTCGGCAATCCGATGCTGGCGCACAAGGCGACGCACGAAGCCAAGGTTGCAGCCGAAGTGATTGCCGGGCTGCCGAGCATGTTCGATCCCATGAGCATCCCCTCGGTCGCCTATACCGATCCGGAAGTGGCATGGATGGGGTTGACCGAGATTGAAGCGAAACAGCAGGGCGTTGAGTATGAAAAGGGCGTCTTCCCCTGGGCTGCCAGCGGCCGCGCCCTGGGCATCGGACGTGATGAAGGCCTCACCAAACTGCTGTTCGATGCCGACAGCAAACGCATCATCGGCGCCGGCATCGTCGGCCCGAATGCCGGCGAACTCATTGGCGAGGCGATGCTGGCGCTGGAGATGGGCGCAGACATGGAGGACATCGGTCTCACCATTCATCCGCACCCGACCCTGGTCGAAACCATCTGCCTGGCCGCAGAGATGGCGGAAGGAACCATCACCGATTTGATGCCTCCGAGAAAGAGAGGCTGAGTCTCAAAAAAATCAAACCACGGAAAAATCAAATGTGTCATTGAATTTGTAGGGTTTTCTTTCCGTGTTGTCCGAGTATTCCGTGGTAAAAAAGGAAATGATCACAACGATTAACGGAGGAGCCATCCGCTGTGCAGCTGCATTTTCGCCAATCCGGATCTGATCAAACCCCGCCGCTGCTTTTTTTGCACGGCCTGTTTGGCTCTTCGGCCAACTGGGGCAGGATTGCACGTCATTTTGAGGCTGACTACCACTGCATCCTTCCCGATCTGCGCAATCATGGACGCTCACCTCACGACGCTGATGTCAGCTACCAGTCCCAGGCCACCGATGTGCAGGAGTTGATGCAGGAGCTGTCGATCGATTCCGCAGTGTTTATCGGTCACAGTATGGGCGGCAAGGTGGCGATGACGCAGGCGCTGACTCAACCACAGAGTGTAGACTCCCTGATTGTCGTCGATATCGCTCCTGTTCACTATGCGCATCGTTTCACCACTATCTTTACTGCTTTGCAGCAACTGGACCTGCTGTCGTTGCAGAACCGCGAGCATGCAGATTCGCAACTTGCACAATCAATCGATGAACCGGCAATTCGCGCCTACCTGCTGCAGAACCTGGCTCGAAAAAACGGGCAGTGGCAGTGGCGCATCAACCTTGATTCACTCCATGCCGATATGGATGCAGTCATGGATTTTCCTGACTATAATGGAGGTCAGTACGCTGGTGATACCCTGTTTCTTCATGGGGAGAGATCCGACTATGTTGATCAAAATGGGCGGCAGGCGGCTATAAAACTCTTTCCCAACGTTGATTTTGTTGAAGTCGAGAATGCCGGCCACTGGATCTACGCAGAGCAGCCCGGGAGATTCATTCAATATGTCGAAATGTTTCTGGGGAGGTTTTAAGTTTTAGGTTTTAAGTCAACCCACCTAAAACTTAAAACTTAAAACCTAAAACGGAGTCCATCATGGCATCTGTCTGCAACATTCCAACCGAAGCCGATTACACCGGCGTCGATATTGTCTATCTTCAGGCGGAGACGCAGTTATCTGATTATCTACAGGCGATGCAACTGGCCAACGAAGAGGCTGAAAAACGCCTTGGCGACTATATGCTGCTCTCCTGGTATGACCGTGACCGGGATTTCGAATCTCCCCAGCACTCCAGTGAATGTCATGTTGACTCTGCAATACCCGGCTACGTCGACTATGGCCTCTATCATGGCGCCAAGCTGAAGATTGATATTGAAAAAGGGCACTTCGTATTTTTCTACCTGCCTGTAGATTTCGACTGATTTTTCACTGTTGCACCATTTGATTCAGGTATAATTCTCCGCTTTATTGCGCTTCCCCAAGGATTTTCATCATGTCTGACTCCGGCATCAATAAGGTTGTACTCGCTTACTCGGGTGGTCTCGATACCTCCGTCATCCTCAAATGGCTGGAGGATACCTACGGCTGTGAAGTGGTGACCTTTACCGCTGATGTCGGCCAGGGGGAGGAGGTTGAACCGGCGCGTGCCAAGGCCGAGGCGATGGGCATTAAGGAGATCTATGTCGAGGATCTGCGTGAAGAGTTTGCGCGTGACTACGTCTTTCCGATGTTTCGCGCCAATGCCATCTATGAGGGTGAATACCTGCTCGGCACATCCATCGCCCGTCCGCTGATCGCCAAACGCCTGGTCGAGATTGCCAGGGAAACCGGCGCTGACGCTATCTCGCACGGCGCTACCGGCAAAGGCAACGACCAGGTGCGTTT
>DAOUQU010000152.1 GCA_030625445.1 Gammaproteobacteria bacterium | reverse complement strand
TTCACCAAAATCCAGCTGCAGCTGCATCTTCCTGAGTGTCAGTTCTGCTTTAGTAGCCCGCTTTTCAGCGGCTCTTGTGGCATTTTCCGCCTTCTCCACTCTCTCCTGCAACCGCTGCATCCTCTCTTCAGAGGCAACGGGATCCTTCGCTGCTGTTGCCGCATTCAGCTGCAGGCCCAGACCGGCGGCATCTTGATTGATGACGCTCCTCATTTCGGCATGACGCTGATAAAAGCCGCTTTCGAGCAGATTTTGATGCTGCCGCAGAAAACCTTCTCTATCCTGCTGCAAGCGAAAAAAACGCATCAACTGAAGCACGTGTCGTGTTGCATCAGGGAAATCTCCGACCAGCCGCTGCAGCAGCACCTCGATACCATCATAGTTGAGATAGTCATCAGGCAAAGTATACAACTGCGACATGCGCTGATCACTCTGCAGAGTGCTCTTCTCTTCCGTGGTTACCACATTGCTGCTTGTCGAGAGGGGCTGACGGCCCCTGCTTCTGCCGAAGCGGAACAACAACCACATTAAAGAGATGAATATGAGTGTGACACTCAGGCCAACCACAACCATGCCGGGAATCGATAAGCCTTCAGCAACAGGAGTCTGTGGCGCCGTTGCCCCTCTCTGTGTGATGATGTCAGCTGCCGGCACATGCTCTTGCTGCTCAACAACCACCTGCGGGGATGAAGCACTCTCATTAAATTCAGCTGAGGGAGAAATCGCTGCAGCAACATCAAGCTGCATCAGCAACTGGGAGAGTCCAGCAGGGTCCTCACGCAGTATCTCCTGTGTGGAGGGAACATTCAGGGGGCGGGAAAATGTGGCATGCTGCAGATCTCCATGTTCAAACACAGCCGGGTTCAAGAGCACCATTGCTGCAACGACCTGGTCCAGGGTGGCTCCGGAAGGGCGCATAAGAAGTGCTGCTTCCTTCACCGCATCACTCACCGGAACGCTGATTGAAGCAATTTCAGCGGCTGGAGGCGGTTGACTCTCTCCATCTTCAGCGTCAGATTCCGCCCCAGACTCTGATGACGTTTGTGATGGCGCAGATGGCTGCGTCACCGGGGTAGTCTCTGCGTACAGCGACTGCACGACCAGCAGCAGTGCTGCGGCCAATAGCCGGCAGCACTTCCGGGAAATAGATGCACCCGTCATGTTATTAATGAAACTCTCTTATCCAGACGACTCAAGCGTCACCCGTGCAAAACGCCGTTTTCCAACCTGGTAGATGTGAGTCTCACCCGCCATGCACTGCAGGGTGCGGTCGCTGATGCGTTCTCCATCAATTTTCACGGCATTTTGCTTGATCATGCGCATCGCTTCACTCGTGCTCTTTACCAGACCGGCATCGCGCAGCAGATTGGCGATTCCGAGGCTCTCATCGCTGAGTATGAGCGTTTTTTCAGGCATCTCATCAGGCATTGCGCCCTTCTGGAAACGCGCTATGAAATTTTCCTGTGCCTGCACGGCCGCCGCTTCATCGTGAAAGCGCGCAATAATCTCCTGCGCCAGCAGAAACTTGATATCACGGGGATTGGCGCCCTCATCGACCTGTTTCTGAAACGCCTGAATCTCATCCATGGGACGAAAACTCAGCAGCTCGAAGTAACGCCACATCAACGTATCGGAGATCGACATGATCTTGCCGAACATATCATCCGGCGCATCGGTGATACCGATATAGTTCCCCAGCGACTTGGACATCTTCTGCACACCGTCGAGTCCTTCGAGAATCGGCATGGTAATCACCACCTGCGGCTCCTGCCCACGCTGCTCCTGCAGTTGCCTGCCAACCAGCAGGTTGAATTTCTGATCGGTTCCCCCGAGTTCGACATCTGCTTTCAGTACTACCGAGTCATAGCCCTGGATCAGCGGGTAGAGGAATTCATGGACGGCGATAGGCTGGCCATTTTTATAGCGCTTGTGGAAATCGTCGCGTTCCAGCATGCGCGCCACCGTATGGCTTGCAGCCAGCTGCACCAGATCAGCCGCCCCCATCTTGCCCATCCATTCGGAGTTGAAAACCACGCGCGTTTTCTCTTCATCCAGGATCTTGAAGATTTGCTCTTTATAGCTGGCGGCATTTTCCACCACCTGCTCGCGTGTCAACGGTTGACGTGTGGCGCTCTTGCCGGTGGGGTCGCCGATCATGCCGGTAAAATCCCCGATAAGGAAAATCACCTCATGCCCCAGCTGCTGGAAGAGGCGCAATTTATTGATCAACACCGTATGGCCGAGATGCAGGTCAGGTGCGGTCGGATCAAATCCCGCCTTGATACGCAGAGGCCTGCCCTGTTCCAGCTTTTTGATCAAACCATCTTCAAGCAGAATCTCCTCGGCGCCTCTGGAGATCTGTTCAATTGCTTCCACTGTAGAAGTCATCAGCTACCCTTGTCAGATTATTGTCAGCTTACATATCAATCAAGTCTGCGCAATCTACCGGAAATCACTGCCGCTGTCATTAGGGAAGCTCTGAACGAATCGCTATGCTCTGCGTTCAAATCTTCAGAGTTTCATTAGCGGCAGTAGCAGATTATAATCTCTCTCGTTCCCACCGTCCCCGGTGGGAATGCATGCGAAGCTATAATTGAGCCAGATCTGCATTCCCACGCAGGAGCGTGGGAACGAGGAATATTCGTGCTGAAGCCTTATAAACAATCTATGCCCAAGCCTGTATGAAATCCTTCCTGACCGGTTTTTTCACTGTCATTGCTCTTGCCGCACTGATTATCTGGCTGCTGCCGGAGTATGAGAGACTCCCCGAAAAAGAGAGTATTGAGCTCTCCTTCCCGGAACAGCGCGAAACATCTCCTGCCGGAGATGATGAGGTGCCTGATGAAATGGAGTCACTACCTGACGACGAGGAGGTGGCAGAGGAGATACCTCCCGGTGTCATTGAGAGCCAGCCCCTGCTGGTCATCCACCAGGTCAGGGCCGGAGATACGCTGCTCGAGATTTTCAACAAGCTTGGCATCGATAAAGCACTCTACCAGCGATTCATTCTGCTCGATAAAAAATCTAAAAAACGTCTGGCGCGACTGCGCCCGGGACAGATGCTCCACTTCCGGTTTTCCAAAGAGAACAAACTGGTCGAGATCATCCATAATGTCGACTCGCTGCACAGCACCAGCTATTTAATCAGCGGCGATGATATTCAGATCAACAAGCATCAGAAAGAGGTGCAGGTAAAAATCGAAACTGCCCATGGAACCATAGAGTCATCGCTCTTTAATGACGGCATACGCGCCGGTATGACAGAAAAGCTGATTATCAAGATGGCAAAACTCTTCAGCTGGGATATCGACTTTGGCCGTGAACTGCAAAAAGGCGACTATTTCGGCGTCATTTATGAAGCACGCTATGTCGATGGCCAGCGTATTGGCACAGGAAATATTCTTGCTGCAGAATTCATCAACGGCAAGAAAAAACACCGTGTCATCCGTTATGTCGACTCCCGGGACGAGGTCGATTATCTGGATCCACAAGGGCACAGCCGTCGCCAGCAGTTCATACGCACCCCGCTGAGTTTTACCCGCATCAGCTCTAAATACACGGGAAAACGCTGGCATCCAGTGCTGCGGCGCTGGCGTTCACACAAAGGCGTCGATTACGCAGCTCCAAAAGGAACACCTGTATGGGCAACTGCAGACGGAACAGTAAGCATCATTGGCCGCCAGCGTGGTTTTGGCAAGGTGATCTACATCAAACACGGCAAGTACACCACCGTCTATGGTCATCTTTCAGCCTTCAAGAGGGGGATGAAAAAAGGCAGACGAGTACGCCAGAATGAAGTCATCGGCTATGTCGGATCGACGGGCCTCGCAACCGGCCCGCATCTGCATTATGAGTTTCGCATCAATGGCAAACACGTCAATCCGCTCTCACACCGCCTTCCGATTGCGATAGCATTATCGGAGAAAAACAAGAAAAAATACCGCACCTATGCCGACCCGCTGCTGGAAACGCTGGATCGTCTCAAGGATAAGGAGCAAAGAAAAAGGACTGAGACGTGAGTGCTGAGTCGTGAGACGTGAGTAGCGAGACGTGAGTAGCGAGACGTGAGTAGCGAGACGTGAGTGATGAGTCGTGAGTAGCGGGAGATAAGGTTGGTGTTACTCACTCCTCAGCACTCACGACTCAGTCCTTTTTCTAGTTTAAACTGAAAAGGAGGAGCCGCAGCCGCAGGTGGTGGATGCATTTGGATTGCGGATCACGAACTGTGCTCCCTGGAGGCCTTCGGTGTAATCGACTTCAGCGCCGGTGAGGTACTGGAAGCTCATTGGGTCGATCAACAGTTTGACGCCATCCGTCTCAACTTCTGTATCACCCTCTTTCAGCTCTTCATCAAAAGTGAAGCCATATTGAAAGCCCGAACAGCCACCGCCCTGAATATAGACGCGCAGCATCAGTCCAGGGTTGCCCTCCTCCTCAATCAGAGAAGCGACTTTCGCTGCAGCAGCGGAGGTAAAAATCAATGGGCTTTCCATTTGTAGTTGTGCTTCTGCCGTCATCGTAATACTCCAAAAAAATCAAAACTATATACTTACTATCGCTTTTCCTACCATTTTAGTCAAGAATTATGGAGTTATTCAGAAACTCCCTGGTTTTTGTCCTCTCTCTTTCCGTTATCTGCATCTGTAGCGGGCTCCTGCTCAGTTTCAGATTTATCCATCACATGCTCCTGATCAGGTTTCTGTCCGGAATCGCGCCCTGCTTCTGCTTTTTCAGCCTCCTTATCTA
>DAOUQU010000289.1 GCA_030625445.1 Gammaproteobacteria bacterium | reverse complement strand
GAGATATCGCGAAACAGCCCCTTGCGATCCAGCGCAATGACGCGAATATCGACCTTGAACTCTCCGCTTTCGCTCTCATCAGACTCCCACTCTACTTCAATCAGGCGCTGCTGTTCATCCTCGCTCATGTGCTGCACTACGGAACAATCCTTGCGGTGTACGGTGATGCCCCGTCCCCTGGTGATATAGCCCGTCACCTCATCACCCGGCACAGGTTTACAACACTGTCCCAGATGGGTCAGGAGATCATCAACACCCTGCACAATCAACCGAGGCGCTTTACCCGGCAGTTGTTTGCGCCGGCGCCTGGGCGTGGATGGCTTTGATTCCTGTTGCTGACGAAGATCCCAGCCTGCGACCTGTACCGGTGAGATATCTCCGCGGCCAATGGCGGCATAAAGAGCCTCGTCACTCTTCATATTGAAGTGGTGTGCAATCTTCGACAGATTGACCCTTGCAGTTCCAAGACGCATCATCTCGCGCTCCAGGCTCTCCTTTCCCGCCTCGACATGGGTGTCATAATCCTGTTGGCGAAACCATTGGCGTATACGACTGCGTGCCCGGGATGATCTCACATAGCCCAGGCGCGAACTCATCCAGTCCCGCGACGGCTGCTCCTGTTTGGCGGTCATGATCTCGACAGTCTGGCCATTCTGCAGGGGATGCGTCAACGGGGTAATCCTGCCGTCCACTTTGGCGCCGCGGCAGCGATGTCCGACGCTGGTATGGATCGCGTAGGCAAAATCGATCGGTGTCGCCCCATGTCCCAGCTCGATCACCTTGCCCTGCGGAGTCAGCACATAGATATGCTGCTGTTCATCATCGCTCTGCAGCTGTGACTGCTCGTCGATATCATCACGCTGTTCCAGCCATTGACGCATCCATTCGATACGGCGTTCAAGATCCCTGTTTTCACCACGCTGCTCCTTATAGCGCCAGTGGGCCGCAACACCGCGCTCGGCATGTTCATGCATTTCGTGTGTGCGTATCTGGATCTCCAGCGGGCGTTGATCATCGCCGATCACAACCGTATGAATCGATTGGTAGAGATTTGCCTTGGGCGTCGCAATGTAGTCATCGAACTCCTGCGGAATATGCCGCCATAATCCATGAACAACCCCCAGTGCGCTGTAGCACTCTGCAATCGAATCGACCAGTACGCGCACGGCGCGGACATCGAAGATGTGCGAAAAGTCCATATCTTTGCGCTGCATCTTTCTCCAGATACTGTAGATATGCTTGGGCCTGCCGCTCATCTGCGCATGGATTCCCTGCTCCTCGAAGACAACGCCGAGCTTTTTAATCACACTCTTGATAGAGGATAGGCGTTCATCACGCCGCTCTTCGAGACGAATCGCGATCTCGCGGTATTGTTGAGGCTGCAGATATCGCAGTGAGAGATCTTCGAGCTCCCACTTGATCTGCCAGATGCCGAGGCGGTTGGCAAGCGGTGCGAAAATATCCAGTGTATTGCGGCTGAATCTATGCTGGTTTGACTCCGAGAACGACTCCTGGCGGCGCATCAGGTGCACGCGCTCAGCCAGCATGATCATGATCACCCGCATATCATTGGAGAGGCCCAGCAGCAGGCGGCGTAAATTCTCGGAGTGCGTCTCGCCCTTCTCTTCAAGGTCTGCCAGCACTCCCGGGGTGAGCTGGTGAATCTTGTCCAGCGACTGGATGCGCTGTGCAATAGATTCACCATAGTGCTGTTGCAGGCTGTCGTGGTCGAATATTTCTGCAGTGAGGGTGCGGTGGAGTATCGCAGCAATCAGGGTGCTGTCATCCAGGTCAAACTGCGCGAGGATATCTGCAACATGCAGGATATAGAGCGCCAGCTGCTGTCCGCTGCGCTCCTCCTGCTCGGCAAAGAGATCGAGTACAGAGTGCGCGGCTTCAGCTAGTTTGCGGCGAACATCAGCATCTTCAGCCGGCGGCAATAGCGCCAGCCATGCGTCGATAGCATCATCGTCAAGATGATCTTCAGGAAGTCTCTGGTTAACAGCTACCATGGTAAGGTTTTAAATTTTAGGTTTTAAGTGGGGAAGTTTTAAGTTTTAGGTTTTAAGTTTTAGGTAAAAAGAACCTTACTCTGGTTCCCACTGTCCTCTATGGTAACCCATACCAAAACATGCATTCCCACGCAGAAGCGTGGAAATGAGGGAAACCCCTTCACCTAAAACCTAACCACCTAAAACTTAAAACCTTCCTTAAACTACTTCTATTCTCTCGATCTTCTGGAAGCCTCGCGGCAGTTTATTGCCGCGGCGGCCGCGTTCTCCGGCATAGGCGTCGAGATCGGTGCTTTTCAGATTCAGGTAGCGCTTTCCCGACCAGGCTCGCAGCACTCCACCCGGTGAGACACAGGCCAGGGCGACAACGAACTCCTCTCTGGAGGCCGCTTTTTTCGCCGGGATACCGATGATCTTGTTGCCCTTGCCACGGCTCATGGCAGGAAGTTCAGAGACCGCAAACACCAGCATATGACCATCGTTGGTGATAGCGACG
>DAOUQU010000154.1 GCA_030625445.1 Gammaproteobacteria bacterium | reverse complement strand
CGCCTCTTCAAGTATGGAGAGCAGATGCGTGATTTTGTCTATATCGATGACGTGGTGAATGCCCATCTACTGGCGATGGAGAGCGGCGTCAGCGGCACATATAATGTCGGCAGCGGCAAGGCGCGCCAGTTCAAGGATATTGTCGCCTGCCTCAACACTTCGCTGGGAACAAATGCGGAGATTGAATATATTGACAATCCCTACACCGCCGCTTACCAGAATCACACAGAGGCGGATATTTCAGAGACCACCGACAAGCTTGGCTACCAGCCTCTCTTCACGCTGGAACAAGGCGTGGAAGCCTATACGGATGAGATCCGACGTATTCATAAACTCAATCTGTTTCAAATCTGATGCCGAAACAACCACATATCGTCGTCATCGGCGACCTGATGCTGGACCACTATCTGTGGGGTGAATGCAAGCGCATCTCCCCCGAGGCACCGGTTCAGGTCGTCAATGTCACCAGAGAGTCGCGTTCACTGGGCGGCGCCGGAAATGTCATCAACAACCTGGTCTCTCTCGGCTGCCAGGCAAGCGTCATCGGCGTCACTGGAGACGACTCAACGGCTGAAACCCTGAAACAGCTGATGCATGACCAGCGCATTGACACCAGCGGTATCATTGCCGACGAATCGCGTCAAACCGCGATCAAAAGCCGTGTCATCGCCTCACATCAACAGATTGTGCGTTACGACCAGGAGAGTACCGCCCCGGTCAGTACGGCCACTGAAGAGCTGATGCTGGCCGCGCTGCAAATGCATCTCGAAGCCTGCGACATCGTCCTCATCTCCGATTACGCCAAGGGTGTGCTGACACCCTCTTTTACTCAGCAGGCCATCAAACTGTGCAGCAGTCATGGTATCCGGGTGCTGGTTGACCCCAAGGGGAGCGACTACTCAAAATATGCAGGTGCCTGGCTGGTCAAACCCAACAGGATCGAAACCCTGGACGCCACAGGCATCGATCCCGACGAGCAGCAAACCATCAACGAGGCCGGTCAACTGCTGCGCAGCCGGCACAGTATCGGCAATGTGCTGATTACTCTCTCCGACAAGGGCATGTCCCTGATCAGTGATGAAAAGTTTACGCAGTTTCCGGCGCATGCCATCGAGGTTTTCGATGTGACAGGCGCAGGGGACACTGTACTGGCAACACTAGGTTATTCGCTGGCAAGCGGCAGCACGATTAAACAGGCTGTCGAACTGGCGAACGCTGCCGCCGCCGTGGTTGTCGGCAAGCTCGGCAGCGCAACGGTCACCATCGATGAGATTCAGGATTACCAGTCACGCGAACAGCTTACGATTAATAGTCAGCAATCCATCGTCAGCCTCAACAGTCTGCAACCCATCCTGGAGACTGAAAAACGGCGCGGCAGGAAAATCGTCTTCACCAACGGCTGCTTTGACATCATCCATGCCGGTCATATCCACTATCTCTGCAAGGCAAGAGAGCTTGGTGATATCCTGGTCGTCGGCCTGAACTCCGACGCATCGGTCAGGAAGCTGAAAGGTGACGACAGACCAATCAACAACGAGCAGGATCGGGCATTTGTACTCTCCGGTCTCAAGGCTGTCGATTACGTGGTGATATTCGAAGAGGAGACCCCCTACAACCTCATCAGAACCATCTCGCCGCACCTGTTGGTCAAAGGCGGTGACTACGCGGTTGAGGAGATCGTCGGGCGTGAGTTTGCCGACGAGACCATCGTGCTGCCTTTTATCGACGGCAAAAGCACCAGTTCCACCATTGAAGCGATTCGCGCATTATGAAAACAGTCATCGAGACAGAGTTAAGCAATCACCTGCAGACTTTTGAGAACAGCAGGGAGGTGCTTCTCCCTGATATCGTGAGAGCCTGTGAAACAGCGATCAGGGTATTGGAGAAAGGCAACAAGATCCTGATATTCGGCAACGGCGGAAGCGCCGCTGATGCGCAGCACATCGCCGCAGAGTTGACAGGCCGTTATCACAGCAATACACGACGCGGCCTGCCTGCTATTGCCCTGACTACGGACAGCTCTGCGCTGACATCCATCGGCAATGATTTCGGTTTTGAGCAACTCTTCTCCAGGCAGGTCGAGGCGCTGGCCTCACCCGGAGACTTGCTGATCGGAATCTCTACCTCGGGAAACAGCGGCAATGTCGTGGCTGCCCTGGAACAGGGAGGAGATTACTGCACAACCATCGGACTCAGCGGAAATGGCGGCGGCGCCATGCAGCAGCTGTGCGACATCAATATCGTTGTGCCCTCAACAGAGACCCCGCGGATCCAGGAGATGCATATTCTTATCGGGCATATCATGTGCGAGATGATCGACAGGCATTTCGCTCAATCTGCATAAAAAAGATCACCCCACTCTCCCGGTACCATGAGATTCATATATTACTTTAAATCCAATCAGTGATGATATATGGCATCTAAAGTGGACCCCATTGTCAAAACTGTTAGAGCATAATGTTTACATAGAGCTCGTCTTTAATGCCAGGGCTTCATATTTTCTGATGGATACGTCCGGTGAAAATTTATTGTGAAATTCCTCAGGCGTCTCAAATGCCTGACCCCACAAATTACGTATTTTAGCCCCTAAAGCTTCTGCATCATTTACAGGAACCAAAAATTTTTCAGGATCAAAGTCCAGAATTTCCCTTGGGCCACTTGGACAATCAGTACTTATAACCTTTGTGTTCAACCATAATGCCTCTAATAGAACATTGGGAAGTCCCTCTCTATCAGAAGACAACACAAGCATTTCAGCAGCTCTAATCCAGGGATAAGGGTTTTTCTGAAACCCGACAACGGTGACTCTATCTGCGATCGCTTCTTTATCTATCAGCTTTTCAAGTGCCGGTGAAGATCGGGTAAGCAGTACCATTTTGTATGGCAAACCTGCGATTTTCCATGCCCGAAGTAGAACATCCAGACGTTTAGCAGAACTACGCCGCCCTACATAGATAGCAAACGGTTCTGTAGGAACATGAGAATTCTGTTGTTGAGAAAGATCTCTGATTGTTTCAACATCGATATAATTAAAAATAACCTCAATATGGGCATTCCGAACCCCTATGTTTTCCACCAGATCTCTACCTGAACCTTCAGAATTGACAATTAGATTCTTCCCGCTATATATCCTTCGAATTCGAGTTAACCGTTTTTTCCCCTTCATTCTGCTGACTCTCGTTAGCTCTGCAACCTCTTCCGAAAGCGTATTTGCAATTCGATACCAGACATGCGGCAATTTAGCCAAGTGTACAACATGGTCAGTATAGGGGAGCGTACTTATAATGGCGTCAAATGGACCTGTACCCGCCAGCCTTCTATGCAATTGCCGTAATCGTCGAACAGCAAGAAATTTCCCAAAAGACCCACCGAATTTGCGCCCATCCGCCCGAAAAAGTCGATGCACCTGGATATCACTCTCCACTTCATAGCTTCCGCCACTGCTAATAACGATAAAATGGACCTCATGCCCTCTAGCCTGAAGAGCAATGGCAAGGCGTATCATCGCTTTTTGCGCCCCACCGCCTGACAGGTTCTGAATAATCAATGCATACTTCACGACAATGGCCCCTCATGAAAGGCAAGAGTGATGTAATTTCGAAGTAACTCAATAACGTCAATCAAATCATCTGTAGGAACCTCTGCACGACAGCATCCACATCTTCTACCTCCCCGGCGAAAAGATTGACGACCTCTCCCCCCCCCTCTTGCGCAAGCGCTCCTGTCAGTTCGGGAAGCGTTGACTGATAGAGCGCCAGCACAGGCTTTCTTAGGGCTGCGGCTGCATGAATCAAGCCGGTATCCATGCCAATGACGCCACGGGAGTTTTGAATCAGCGCAGCAATATCTGTAAGGGTGATACGGGGAAGCACAATAACGTTTTCTGAACAAGCGGCAACTCTTTCGGCGCGACCTTTCTCAACCTGGTTGCCCCATGGCATCAACACCTGTATCTGTTGCCGCCGCATAGCTATGGCAAAAGTTATCCAGTACTGTTCCGGCCACTCCTTATCCGCCCTGCTGGTACCATGAAACGCCATGATGAAGGGTGTTTTCACACCAACAGGCAGCTCAATACCGAAGTTCAGGGTGAGTCCATAATTCAACGGTAGTTTAGCAAGATCATAATCGAGCGCCTGCGAACACAATATTCTGTTGCGTGTAATAGCATGCAGCGACTTGGAAACCGATGCCTTACGCTGGTAGAAGAGTGAAGCCAGCGGCTCACGAATAGAGCGCCTGTCATATCCCCAGTGCATGCCGCTCGCTCGCCGGGCAATCAGAGCGCTCTTCAGCAGTCCCTGTGCATCGATGACAAGGTCATAGTTCCGCTTTTTTAACTCTGCAATGCCATTGCTAACCTCACTCCAGGTTTCACGTTGGACAAGCGAGCGCCTCCAGCGTCTCAGTGCAACAGGAATGACATCATGAACTGCAGGATGCCAGCATGGCAAATCGGCAAACGTCTCTTCGACGACCCAGTCGATAGTTGCCAATGGATGGCAGGCATGTAGATCGCTCACAGCAGGAAACATGTGAACCACATCTCCGAGGGAGGATGTTTTAATGATCAGAATTCGCATGATTCAGGCAGGTGGATTCTCAAAATAATCATCGATCAGTCATGCCGTTCAATTCCAGCAACTTTGCGTACTTCATCATCGAGGCGAGCGCAACTGTTGCCGCAATCGC
>DAOUQU010000202.1 GCA_030625445.1 Gammaproteobacteria bacterium | reverse complement strand
TTGTATTACATCACATATTATCGCGCAGCTGCAGGGATTGGATGCGCTTGTGCTCGAGTTCAACCATGACATTAAAATGCTGCAGCAGGGACCCTATCCACCTTTTCTTCAGCGCCGTGTCGGCGGAAATCATGGTCATCTCAATAATTACCAGTCGGCCGATCTGCTGCGTCAGCTGGATCACCAGCGCTGGAAATACCTGATCGGCGCACATGTCAGTGAAAAAAATAATGCCGAGAATCTGGTGCGGGATGCGGTTTGTGATGTCGATCGCTCTCTGGGTGAACGCCTCCAAATTCTCGATCAACATGGCCCCAGCCAGTGGTTTGTTCTATGAATGAGTTGGCAGTCTGCAGATGGCAGTTTGCAGCACAAACAAAATAGACTCTTCATAGCGCACGAAATCTCCTGAATCGATACTCTCTCTTGTAGTAAAATCACTATCCATCTTCTCCATCTTCCCTGAACGGCAATGCAGATCATTCCTGGTTCTCCCGTCTATTCGGCTTTTCGTCTGCAAAGACTTCAACAGCAACTCTCCAGCCTGCTTGACGGTGATGTCACTATTGCGGCGCATTATCTCCATTTTGTCGACTATGGTGAGAAAATTTCACCACAGGAGCTGGAGATTCTGCAGCAGATACTGACCTATGGGCGGGAATCCGATTACCCCCATCTCGATGATCATGGATTGTTGATTGTAGCGCCGCGCAGCGGGACCATCTCTCCCTGGTCGACCAAAGCGACAGATATTGCCCACAATTGCGGATTGCAGTGTGTCGAGCGTATAGAAAGGGGAGTTGCATTCAACCTGCTGCTCAATGGAGGCGAGGCTGACAGTGAAGCACTGGCGCTGGCGGCCAGGGTGCTGCATGACCGAATGACGGAATCAACTTTCATGACGGCCACTGATGCGCTGCAGCAGATGTTTACGCATGCGCAGCCGCAGCCATATCGCAGTGTCGATGTGCTGCAGGGAGGGCGGGATGCATTGCTGCAGGCCAATGTGGAGTGGGGGCTGGCGCTGTCGGATGATGAGATTGACTATCTGCTTGAGAGCTTTGTTGCGCTTGGGAGGAATCCAAATGATATAGAGCTGATGATGTTCGCACAGGCGAACTCGGAGCATTGCCGCCACAAGATCTTTAATGCCGACTGGATTATCGATGGTGTGAGTCAATCCCGCTCACTCTTCTCCATGATTAGGCACACCACCGAGCAGTCGCCGCAAGGGGTGCTTTCAGCCTATTCAGATAACGCGGCGGTGATCACAGGCAACGCCGGCCAGCGATTTTTTCCGCAAGCTGGTGACCAGAGCTATGGCTATCATGAGGAGGATATTCATATCCTGGTGAAGGTCGAGACCCATAATCACCCGACCGCAATCTCTCCCGATCCGGGTGCGGCAACCGGATCAGGGGGCGAGATCCGGGATGAGGGCGCAACCGGGAAAGGCAGCAAGCCCAAGGCGGGCTTGACCGGTTTCTCGGTCTCCAATCTGCGTATTCCGGATGCACAACAGCCGTGGGAGACGGATCACGGCAAGCCGGATCGCATTGTCTCTGCACTCGATATCATGCTGGAAGGGCCGATTGGCGCGGCATCATTCAACAATGAGTTTGGACGCCCCAATCTGTGTGGATATTTCCGCACCTTCGAGGAGCGGGTCTCCAGCGCTGCGGGCACAGAACTGCGCGGCTATCACAAACCTATCATGCTGGCTGGCGGTCTGGGTAATATTCGCAACGAGCATATCCACAAAAACACTTTTCCTGTCGGTTCGCCGCTGGTGGTCCTCGGTGGCCCGGCAATGCTGATCGGTCTCGGCGGCGGAGCAGCCTCCTCGATGACCTCGGGGACATCGGCTGAGGATCTCGATTTTGCATCGGTTCAGCGCAGCAACCCGGAGATGGAACGCCGTTGCCAGGAGGTGATCGACCGCTGCTGGGGGCGTGGCGAGCAGAATCCCATCCTCTTTATTCATGATGTAGGCGCCGGCGGGCTCTCCAATGCACTGCCTGAGCTGGTGCATGATGCAGATCGCGGCGGTCAATTCGAGCTGCGTGAAGTCAACAATGATGATCCCGGCATGGCTCCCATGGAGATCTGGTGCAACGAAGCGCAGGAGCGCTACGTGATGGCCGTCGACAGCGACAGGCTGGATGAGTTTCGCAGCATTTGCGAACGCGAACGCTGTCCCTATGCGATAGTCGGGACGGCAACGGATGAGGATCATCTGCTGCTGGGCGATAGCCATTTCAACAATCAGCCGATTGATATGCCGATGTCGCTGCTGTTCGGCAAGCCGCCGAAGATGCTGCGCGATGTCACTTCCAGGCGGGCGTTGCCTGCAGCGCTTGATCTTCCTGATGCGCCGCTGAAAGAGATGGCCATGCGGGTGTTGAGGCTGCCGGCTGTCGCTGACAAGAGCTTCCTCATCACCATTGGCGACCGCTCGATTACCGGGCAGGTGGCACGCGATCAGATGGTGGGCCCCTGGCAGGTTCCTGTAGCGGACTGTGCAGTCACTCTCAGTGACTACATCAACACCAGTGGTGAATGCATGGCCATCGGCGAGCGCACCCCGCTGGCGCTGATCGATGCGCCGGCATCGGGGCGCATGGCGATTGGCGAGGCGCTGACCAATATTGCAGCTGCAGCCATTGGCCAGACGGGTGACATCAAGCTCTCAGCCAACTGGATGGCGGCGGCAGGGCATATTGGTGAGGATGCCAATCTCTATGCGACGGTCGAGGCGGTAGGAATGGAGTTGTGCCCTGCGCTGGGCATCGCCATTCCTGTTGGCAAGGATTCGATGTCGATGAAGAGCGTGTGGAAGGAGCCCGCCAGCGGTGAGCACGTGGAGATGGCGGCTCCTCTCTCATTGATTATATCGGCGTTTGCGCCGGTTGCTGATGTGCGCCGCACACTGACGCCTCAATTGCGCACAGATTGCGGAGCAACGCAGCTGATTCTCGTCGATCTTGGACAGGGAAAAAACCGGATTGGCGGCAGCGCCCTGGCGCAGGTCTACAAACAGGTAGGGGATCAGAGTCCGGATGTGGATGATCCGCAGTTGCTCAAGGGGTTCTTCGATGCTGTACAGTTGCTGAATCGCCAGGGATTACTGCTTGCCTATCACGACCGCTCTGACGGCGGCCTCTTTGCGACGCTGGTGGAGATGGCTTTCGCTGGAAATTGCGGGCTGATGATAAATCTTCCTGTGGATGCAGGCAGTGATGCCGAGGTGCTCTTCAGTGAAGAGCTGGGGGCAGTGCTGCAGGTGAGCAAAGATAAGATTGAGCAGGTGCTTTCCGTGCTGCAGCAGCAGGGGCTGGGCCACTGCAGCCATCTCATCGGTGCACCGCTGGTAGATGATGAGCGCATTCAATTCGTTCGTGATGGCAGCACCATACTGATGGCACAACGCAGTGATCTGCGCAAGATCTGGTCCGAGACCAGTTGGCGCATGCAGTCACTGCGGGATAACCCGCAATGTGCGGATGAGGAGTATCAGCGCATAGGTGTTGCTGATCCCGGATTGTCGCCGCTGCTGACATTTGATGCCGATGATGATATCAGCGCGGCCATGATCAATGCAGGATCCAGGCCGAAGATTGCTGTATTGCGTGAACAGGGCGTCAATGGCCAGATCGAGATGGC